>NZ_CAWPIM010000032.1:0-4843 GCF_963888245.1 Vibrio sp. B4-6 | reverse complement strand
GATTCTGTCTTAATTGACTTTGCTGCTTCACGAGCAAAAGCTTCGAGTGCTTTCTTATCCATATTGTCCATCCTTAGCCTTTAAGGCTTAAGTTTAGACAGTTACACAGAATTCAGGACACTCTCACCCATACTGATTCCTCGTATCTAGGAATCAGTATGTAAACAACATTAACCAATGCTAGAGTCACAGCAGAAATTAATATTGAAACGTACGCTACATTTTCCTTAATCATGCTTTGGATAGTAAAGTCTTTCCATTCAAACCGCTCTAGTAAAAACGTAATCAAAGAGGTCATTCCGATCATAATTACAACAAGCCCAACCGCCTCTGCCAATGACGAGAGGACGTCACGACCAATCGTTTTCATTTTCTTAGTATTCATATCTACCTTTTTAAATAAAACACAATAAGCATGGAATATAGCTAACGCCCGCCTAAGGGGCTGGCAACGCATACCACTAAACCCAAACACAACAACTGCAACCACCGCGGCTCAATGGGACTGGAAACGCCACGCGTTGACAGTCCCTCTTGAGGCGTTTGTTAGCTTCGTAGCCTATTGTTTAGCAATGATTTTTTAAACACTTTTGTTTGAAATGCATTTTACGCAAAAGCATCAAGCAAACACACGTCCAACACTAAAAGCTGTGAAGTGAGCTGCCAAAACTCGCAGCGTTCAAGGTTAAGTTGGCCACTTACCGAATTTCCGACAAAGAAATCGCGATTTCAGCGACGATGCTGCTTTTTGTGAAACCAAGTTGACCGAGTTGAACATCCAACAACTTTGAAGCATCGGGACTTGTTGGCTTTCAGCGGCTTTGAAACTGCGGAACTTCCAACACTTTCTACCAAATCAGCATCTAGCAAAATTCAAATGCCAAATTGTGCAATTTGAACACTAAAAGCTATTTTTTCAGAACAAGAAGTTTGGATTTTGATGATTTTAGCCTTTAAGAAGCTAACGCCCGCTTAAGGGGCAGACAACGCTACTACTCACTTTCCGCATAACACCTTAATCACAAAAACCAACGCATAGTAAAAATACCACGCGTTGGCTGTCCCTCTTGAAGCGTTTGTTATAGCGGTGCTTTAGTTGCCCATAGAAATATGATGCGTTGCACACAGTTTATTTCCTGCTGGATCGGGTAAATAAGCTAGATACATTTTTCTTTCTCCGCTTACCCTTAGACCTGGAGGATCTTCGCAAGCTACACCGCCATTAGCTAAGCCTGCCGCATGCCATGAATCCACTAACTCTGGGCTACTGACTTTTAAGCCAATTGTCATTCCATTACCATGAGTCGCCAGCTCTCCATTTATTGGCTTCGTAATTCCAAGCACACCATCTTTGTTTATGTAAAGACAGCGCCCTTTAGCATCGATAACACCCGATGGATAACCTAAAACAGACAATATGGCGTCATAAAAAACCTTAGATTTTTCAATATCATTGGAGCCAATCATAATATGACTAAACATACTTGTTCCTTTTGTTGAGCAAAAATCGGGATTTACTTTGAAGCATCGATTGAGCAATGTCTAGGTTGAAATGTGAGATAAGCTATAACGCCCGGCTAAGGGGTTGACAACGCACCGCCGAACTTAAAAAAACACACTGTAAACACTGAATTTCAATTTTGCACTAAAGCCGCCACGCGTTGGCAATCCCTCTTGAGCCGTTTGTTATGCAAGTGTTCTCGACTAAATTAACTTTCGCAACTGCCCTTCTAAGTCATCTAGCTTGGACGCTAGTTGTGGAGGTAGCGTATCAACGTTATATGCTAGCTTTTTATCTTTGTTGTCCAATGCATCATCTAATTCACAAACTAAAACTCCAAATACCTTCTTAAATTCAGTAGCATAAGATGAATACACCCCCGATTCCCCCCCAAATAAGTCCACACTAAACAGTTGCTGCTCTAAACTAGTAAAACTGTCATTAACTATATTCGCTTGGTTCTTTCTGACCTCAAGACTAGGACAACTAAAATTTTCACTATCAATGATAAAGAAGGGGAAATAGCTGTACCCCATCCATTCTCGGTAACTTGAACGTGCTTTCGCTAGAAGTTTTAAACTTTCTAGAACCTGAACATGCCTCTTTTCCCAACGAATCTTACCTTTCCATATGAGAATGCCGCACAAAGCAGACACCCCCGCAATGAATGTTCCAAAGTTGTTCAGTATCTCCGAAATTAATTTAATGCTTTCCATACTTGTACTATCAATATTCAAACTCGATCCTCAAAGCCAAAAACTTGCATAACGCCCGGCTAAGGGGTTGACAACGCATAGCCGAACTCAAAAAACACACTGTAAACACTGAACTTAAATTTTGCACTAAAGCCGCCACGCGTTGGCAATCCCTCTTGAGCCGTTTGTTATACAAAATTAGCTTCGAACTTATTACACTTAATTTCAGTTTCTCGCGACAAAACTTTTGCGATTTCAGACGGTTCATAGAAATGCTTTGTATTAAAGCGCACCAATGGATGATGTCCATCTAGGACTTCATTTACATACTGATCGCGTTCCTGCCTTTTTTTCCAATTATGCGTAGAATCATCGAGTTCGATAACTGCTAGAATTTTTGTGGTCTTATCTGTTATGACAAAGTCCATTCGCTTTGCCCACGTTCGAGAATTATGCTTAAAATTAACAGGTTTAACCAAAGCCATTAGTGATACTTGGCTATGAATTACATACTCCGAAGGAAGAGCTTTTTGTAATGCAAAATAGAGTTTCCGCTCATTTTCAGTTGCTAAATGGCTTTGCTTTTTATGCTCAATTTTTACATTAGATGGAATAGGTACGTCAGTTAATTCAAATTTAGCTTTACGCTTGCTCGCAGTTTGATTTGGCGAATCCCATGAAGCTGGCTTCGGCGTATTATTTCCTTTAAGTTTCCATACAATGTAGCCAAACGCTACGATGATAATTATTTCAAACATCTACGCCTATTTCTCCTTTTTGTATAACGCCCGGCTAAGGGGTTGACAACGCACCGCCGAACTCAAAAAACACACTGTAAACACTGAGCTTCAATTTTGCACTAAAGCCGCCACGCGTTGACAATCCCTCTTGAGCCGTTTGTTAGGTGTATTACCCAAATGCCGATTATGTCCAGCCTTGAGACCATTTTTCTTCATCTTTTAACTCAAGCCAATCCATGGAATATTCATTTTTGGAAAGAACAGATTCTAACTTACACAAAGTGACTGAACCGTCTTCTTCATAGTCAACTTCTGACACCAAAAAGTGTTTCTCTCGGTTCATCGGTTTTACAGCTGTCCATTTGCTATTACGCAATTTTGCCGGATTAATCTGATTCATTTTTAACTCCGTAATATTATGAATTCATTATTTTACGGCCATTTTGAAAAATAAGTTCAATTGATGGCTGCGTTACTAAAGACACCTAACGCCCTGTTAAGGTGTGAGCAACGCAATACCGACGCTGCCGCAAACCGCCTTAATCACTTAAACCAACGCATAGTAAAAATGCCACGCGTTGCGAATCACTCTTAAACAGTTTGTTATGTACGTGTTACAGGACTTTGTAGCAGCCCCGACTAACTTTATGGAAAATGTGATAACGACCAGAGAAAGGGTCTTCATTTGAGTGATTACTACAGAAATCACTAGGTAAAATACTCCCCCTTGGCACTTCTGGATACATGGACTGTACAGCCTCAATGATTTCTGATGTTGTAATCTGTTGGTTTTGCATGAATGAAACCTTTACAGCATTTTTAATTTTATCTTTTCTATCCACTATGTTTAGTCTCTCCATCTTCGTGAAATAACATCAAACCCTTACTCAAAGAACTTTGATGCACTTTCTAAATTTTACACATCATTAACCACCTGAAATATTGTGTATTCTACACAGCTTAGATGACAAAAAACGTAAAAGTACATAACGCCGCATTAAGCGGCTAAAAATAGTGGGCTAAAATACAAGCGCAGCGCAGTAGCCCACTGTTTTTAGTCCGATTAAATGCTTTGTTAGTAGGCAATTTCAATGTTGGAATACCCTTGCAAAGCGTTAGCGAAACCATTTCCAAATTACGATTCACAAACAAGCGACAACGTAACAAATAACAAAATAGCCAACGACCAGTAACGTAACAATCACAAAAACAATTGCTAACGCGGAACCCCATTGACGAAAGCACGACACAAAAACAGATTCATAACCGCTTCGATTTTTAACCTTTGCCCACGCTACCGCCGGTTTAGCAAACTCACTAAACCACAGATTACGTTGCCAACTAACGCCGCATTAAGCGGCTAAAAATAGTGGGCTAAAATACAAGCGCAGCGCAGTAGCCCACTTTTTTTAGTCCGATTAAATGCCTTGTTAGTAGGCAATTTCAATGTTGGAATACCCTTGCAAAGCGTTAACGAAACCATTTCAACGTTACGATTCACAAACAAGCGATAACGTAACAAATAACAAAATAGCATTCCTAAAACGAAACAGAATTGACGAAATGGTTATACAAAAAACGTTTCAGCAACTGCTACAAATTTCTAGCTTAAACGCGGCTAGTTTACGCAAAAAATCAAACGACCAGCAACGTAACAATCACAAAAATCAATTGATAACGCAGAAACCGATTGATGAAAGCACTATACAAAAACAGGCTCAAAACTGCTTCGATTTTCAACCTTTGCCCACGCTACCACCAGTTTAGTAAACTCAGTAAAGAGAGTGTCCTGAATTCTGTGTAACTGTCTAAACTTAAGCCTTAAAGGCTAAGGATGGACAATATGGATAAGAAAGCACTCGAAGCTTTTGCTCGTGAAGCAGCAAAGTCAATTAAGACAGAATCTG
>NZ_CAWPIM010000031.1:0-5221 GCF_963888245.1 Vibrio sp. B4-6 | reverse complement strand
TCAACGCGATCAAGAAACAACAAATATGTGATGATTATTTATTGCTTAATTTAAGCCAGAAAACATAGAATTTACCGTTCAATTCCAACTCGATTTAGCTGATAAAAACTCACTTTGCCTAACGCCCGGCTAAGGGGTTGACAACGCACCGCCGGACTCAAAAAACACACCGTAAACACTGAACTTCAATTTTGCACTAAAGTCACCACGCGTTGGCAATCCCTCTTGAGCCGTTTGTTATGCAAATTCAATGGGATAAACTGACATTACACGACCAAAAGCCACAATTGCAATGGTTGAGTGATTCAAGAATCAACCCAAGCAAGAACTGTGATAAATGAGCTGCCAAAACAAAGTCCACCTTTCAACAACAAACCAAGCTTTTGAATGAAACAAACTCAACGAGCGAAATCTTCAACAAGTACGAAATAATCGATTAACTTGCCCTTTCCGCACTTTACACCCACTAAATTCACAACGCGCCAACGCTAAAAATGATTGAGGCAAACCAAGAAACTTGCCTGTTTTACGGTTTGAGTTAACCAAGAATCTGAGGATAAAAGCTCATTTGCCGACAACACAAAACGAATAGCCGGAGAAATCCCAAAAGATTGAACCCCTAAATTCACCTGAGTTGCATAACGCCCAATTAAGGTGTGAAGCACGCTACCACAACACTCAAACTGGACGCCGTAATCACTGAACTAGACCCAAACAAAAAGTGCCAAGCGTGCTGAATCACTCTTAAATTGTTTGTTATAAGCGTGTTTCGTTTTACCACATTCTATCTAAATCTTGTGCGTATAAAGAAATAGCTCGCTGATACTCTTTAATTGCGTCACTGTTCGTGGTTGATACTAAAAGCTCGAGTAGTAATGATGTTGCTTCTTTATGACGTCCTAAGTTGTAGAGACACATGGCATAGAAAGGCTGAACTTCAATAGAACTAGGGTACTCTTTTAGAGTTTGCTCAAAATAGCTTAACGCCTCCGAATACATGCCAAGACTTCGATAGGTACTCGCTAGCCCGAATAAAGCATCGAACCTTTCTACCGACGATAACAGACCTGAAAGAGATGACAGATAATGAGTAACCGCTTCTTGCTCTTTACCTTCGTTGTCGTATGACCAAGCAATTTGCAGGTGAGCCCTAGCAGAATAAGTTTCATCGTTTAACAGCGTTTTTAGCAAAGCTCTCGACTCTTGGTACTTAGCCTCTTTCCGCAATTTAATTGCTTGTTTGATGATACTTTCCATAATTTCCCTCGAAGCTTATAACGCCCGGCTAAGGGGTTGACAACGCACCGCCGAACTTAAAAAAACACACTGTAAACACTAAACTTCAATTTTGCACTAAAGTCGCCAAGCGTTGGCAATCCCTCTTGAGCCGTTTGTTATGCAAATTCAATGAGATAAACCGAATTTATACGACCAAAAGCCACGATTGCAATGGTTGAGTGATTCAAGAATCAACCCAAGCAAGAACTGTGATAAATAAGCCGCCAAAACAAAGTCCACCTTTCAACAACAAACCAAGCTTTTGAATGAGACAAACTCAACAAGCAAGACTTTCAGCAAGTAGAAAGGCTCGATAAACTTTCACTTTCCACACTTTGCGCCCACTTAATTTACAACGCGCCAACGCTAAAACTGATTGAGGCAAACAAAGAACCTTGCCTGTTTTACGGTTTGAGTTAACCACGAATTTGAGGGTAACAATGCTCATTTGCCGAGAATACAAAACAAATGGCCGGAGAAATCCCAAAAGATTGAAACCCTAAATTTCCCTGAGTTGCATAACGCCCGGCTAAGGGGTTGACAACGCACCGCCAGACTCAAAAAACACCGTAAACACTGGATTTCAATTTTGCACTAAAGCCGCCAAGCGTTGGCAATCCCTCTTGAGCCGTTTGTTATGCAGTTTTTTAACCAATACTCAGTATAGAGAACGAATTACTTAGCCAAACTTATCTTTAGCTGCCACAATTCGCACTGTCATTTACTACCAATTGGTTCATCATGAAACTTTTAGTTCGCAATCTATCTCGCTCTACAACTGAACAAGAACTTCGTGTTTTATTCTCAGCTCATGGCTCCGTAGCCGAATGTACGCTTGTTTTAGACCAAGTAACGGGTCAATCAAAAGGCTTTGCTTTTGTCGAAATGCCAAACGAAAACGAAGCTAATGCTGCAATTTCTAGCCTAAACCTTTCTGACGTAGCTAAAAGCAAAATCAGAGTAAAAGCCGCAGAATAAACACCTTATAGACAAAAAGAGTAAAGCTCCGTCAGTTCAAATACATTGGGCTGACGTTTTTTAGTTTCCGTTGAACCTGTAGAACTGCATAACGCCCAATTAAGTGGTGAACAACGCACTGGCCAAGCCGCTGCATTGCACCGTAAAACACTTTACCTGACGCATAGTAAAACTGCCACGCGTTGAGAATCCACTTGAATTGTTTGTTATGTGAATGTAACCGTGAAATCAAAGTAAACCACCGTAGAAATGAAGGAATTTGAATAAGTTACGTGCAAAAACGATGCTGACCAAACCCTAAATTTTACAACGATTTTAGCCAAAGAGAGCCACTTACAGAATCAACAGCAAAGAAAGCGCCCTTTCAGCTACAACAAAACCTTTTGCTTCACCAGACTTTCAGAGCTGAACTTCAACAAGTGAATCAGTCAAAAAAGCATTTCAATTAAAGCGATTTAAAACCAACGAAACTCAACACAAACCAGATCCAAAACTCAATTGAGGCAACCCAAGAACCTTGAAAACGATCAATCTCAAGTTGTTCAAGAATCCATTTCGACCCAGCTAACTTGCCGAAAAAACGGAACGAATTCTCAATGAAATCGTAGAGTTAACCCTAAAAACTCATCAAACACATAACGCCCGGCTAAGGGGTTGACAACGCACCGCCGAACTCAAAAAACACACAGTAAACACTGAACTTAAATTTTGCACTAAAGCCGCCACGCGTTGGCAATCCCTCTTGAGCCGTTTGTTAGCTGCTGCACTTTAGCCGGAGATTTACGACCCAACGGCCTAATTTAAAACACATTATTGCTTTCAAGCGGCAAAGTAAAACGGACAACTTCGAAACTAAAACCTAGCCCACGAAACGCACTTGGCAAAGAAGAAATAACCGAGAAACTGACGAACTTCTAGGACTTTAATTTACAAAGAATTATGTCGAAGAAGCCAACAACCAAGTGCGCGAAATCAATTTAAGCGCGAAAGAGCTTCAAAACCAAAGAAGCCACACCAAAGAAATAAACAAACACACCACTTCCCGTAAACAGACTTCGGTTAGTTCAACCGCTTCACGAACAGTGCCACTGGCGAGATACGCGGAGAAGCGCTGACTTTCAGGTGTAAAGCTAGAGCCTCAGACTAAGAAAAATAAGCGCTTAATTTTATGGTTTTTCTTAACCTCAGCTAACGCCCGCTTAAGGGGCAGACAACGCTACTACCAACTTTCCGCATAACACCGTAATCACAAAAACCAACGCATAGTAAAAATTCCACGCGTTGGCTGTCCCTCTTGAAGCGTTTGTTATGTTTTTACTGATACACGACCTTAAAGTGTTCCAAAACCAATAACATATCCTCACTTGGCTCTATACCTAAATTTTCACATTCACGTGAGAAAAATTTTCAATGAGCATTACGCCACCATTCTAGCGATTTGTCGCCCTCACCCTCACTTGCCGCAAACTCTTCCGTCACTTCGTTGAATCGACAACTTGAGACCGATGTGATCTCAATGATACAAATTGGCTCACCATCCCAGTTTGTGACCACTTGAAGGTGACCAACTATAGGTAATACTTCGCTTTCGTGGCTATACCAATATTCCATGCTGCATGATGCACGTTTCTCGCCACGTAGAATTAAATCTGCACATAGATTTGCGTTATACTCATCTGCGCAAAAGTAATCCGAACTAAATGATGTATATTTTTCAGACACTTCACTAGGTAAAGTTCGAAGGTACTGCTGTAAAAATAACTGACTCTTTTCTTCCATGATTCTCTGAACCTGATTAAAAACTATAACGCCCGCTTAAGGGGCAGCCAACGCTACTACCAACTTACCGCATAACACCGTAATCACAAAAACCAACGCATAGTAAAAATGCCGCGCGTTGGCTGTCCCTCTTGAAGCGTTTGTTAGCTTTTACTTGCGGCTGTCGCTGCTTGAACACCGGTACGGATGATCTCAACTACTTTTGTACTTTTTTCAGTAGTACTACTATCAACATTTAGGTAACCAGTGGCACTTTCATTAAAGATTGCCCTTGTGGTTTCAACCAAAACAGCATCCCTAACAGAGTCATCATCAGTCGCTTTAACAAATGCTTGGAAGGTCTTAAGTGAGTTACCTTTAAATTTATTTGCTGCTGCCTGATGCTTAGTTGCTTTATACATATTACCACACCACAATGTCGCCATTATTAGTAGAACTAATATCAGAACCTTTGAAGAAATAAACTGAATAGCCTTAGCCACACTTGAGATATCTGGGTCTGAGAATAAAAAGTACAGTGCAAAGGCTAGCGATATAGCAGCTAAACTAACCGTTGCCTTTAGCCAGATTTTAGCCTGCACTTCTAACGTGGAAGATTCTTGCTCAAAATCAGCAGTGAAGTGAGCTACACCTGCACTTGCGGAAGCCTCTCTAGCTGCTTGGATAATTGATTCTATTTCACCACTCTTTGCTTTGGTTTCAACTTCTGCGTTTTCCAAAAGTTTTTTGGCTTGTGAGACTGAAGTGGTTAACTGTTCAATATTATTCTGAATCTCACCTTTTTGGTATGCCAAGTATGGGACATAAATATGAGCAAATTTATAAAACTGATCGACTTGTGTCTGGACCTGATTAATGTATTGATCTCGAACACCCGAAGGATTTTCCTGTTCAATCGTATATTCACGAATATTTTTTACTGTACTGCGTATAGGCGTCCCTTGAGCAACCATTTGCTGAGCGATATCACTTGGCAATTGTTCCAATGGAAGAACTTTGAAATGATTACATAACGCATAAAGACGAGTTAAATCAGCTTTCGCCTTTTCAAAATTTATACTGTCGAGTAGACGACACCTGTTACCAAGTGTCGCCCCTCTAAGAACCCAGCGTGCAACTTTCACCGCACTAGGCTCAAGCCTTCACGAAGGCACCAGTTGGCACCCAGCAACTTACAAAGCAGTGA
>NZ_CAWPIM010000030.1:0-5330 GCF_963888245.1 Vibrio sp. B4-6 | reverse complement strand
GTCAATTGGTTGGCCTAACAAACGGCTCAAGAGGGATTGCCAACGCGTGGCGACTTTAGTGCAAAATTGAAGTTCAGTGATTACGGTGTGTTTTTTGAGTTCGGCGGTGCGTTGTCAACCCCTTAGCTGGGCGTTATGTGTTGGATGAGTTTTTAAGGTCAAAGCTACGATTTCATTGAGAATTCGTTCTGTATTTTCGGCAGGTTGGCTTGGTCGAACTGGATTCTGGAACAACCTGAGAGTTATTGTTTTCAAGGTTCTTGGGTTGCCTCAATTAAGTTTTGGATCTGGTTTGTGTTGAGTTTCGTCGGTTTCAAATCGCTTTAATTGAAATGTCTTTTTGACTGATTTTCTTGCTGACATTCAGCTCTGAAAGTCTGGTGAAGCAAAAGGTTTGGTTATGGCTGGAAGGGCGCTTTCTTTGTTGTTGATTCTGTAAGTGGTTTTCTTCGGCTAAGATCGCTGTGAAATTTAGGTTTTAGTAAGCATCGTTCTTTACGTAACTTATTCAAATTTCTTCATTTCTACGGTGGTTTACTTTGAATTCACGGTAAAATTCACATAACAAGCAATTCAAGTGGATTCTCAACGCGTGGCAGTTTTACTATGCGTCAGGTAAAGTGCTTTACGGTGCAATGCAGCGGCTTGGCCAGTGCGTTGTTCACCACTTAATTGGGCGTTATAAGCAATTATGGGATAATGAGAGTGAAATATAAGATTCTTTTAGTTTTGTTCCTTGGTTTGACTTTTGGGTTCAACGCTCAAGCCAAGAACTGTAAAAAAGGGCAGCCATGTGGAAACTCATGCATTTCATGGAAGAAAACTTGTCGTATAGGCACTTACTCCTCAAATACTTACACATCACCCAAATCTTCTACTAGTGTTCAGTCATCTAAATATACATCTCAAAGTGAAATAAGAGCTGGCGACTATGAGGTAACTGCTACCAAACTAAATGTTCGCGACAATCCATTTGGTTTGAAAGAGATTGTTGGTACTTTAAGTAAAGGTCAAAGAGTGTATGTGCATTCATTTGTCAGCGGTTGGGCTATGATTCGTTATAAATCGTCTTTTTATTGGGTGAGCCAAAAGCATCTCAAGAGGATCAACTAAAAATTGCTTATAACAAACGGCTCAAGAGGGATTGCCAACGCGTGGCGGCTTTAGTGCAAAATTGAAGTTCAGCGTTTACAGTATGTTTTTTGAGTTCGGTGGTGCGTTGTCAACCCCTTAGCCGGGCGTTAGGCAAGGTGAGTTTTTATCAGCGATAATCGAGTTGAAATTGAACAGTAAATTCCAGGCTCTCGGGCTAAATATGAGCAATAAATCGTCATCACCTATTTGTTGTTTCTTGATCGCGTTAGGTTGTTTAGCGCTGTAAATTCAGCGGCAAAATAACCTTCAGCATCCAAACGTCCGCCGAGCATGCTACGCTCGTCACTTTTCTTCCAAACCGCTCAATTTGAGTTTTTGGGTTTCTTTGCTGATTTGAGATTTTGGTTTATAAATAAATCGCTTAGTTGGTTTTCAATTTTCAAACAAGCCTTGTTCTTTGGTTGTGAAAGTATCGTTGTCAATCGGTTGGCCTAACAAACGGCTCAAGAGGGATTGTCAACGCGTGGCGGCTTTAGTGCAAAATTGAAGTTCAGTGTTTACAGTGTGTTTTTTGAGTTCGGCGGTGCGTTGTCAACCCCTTAGCCGGGCGTTATGTGTTTCTCGATTTATGGTCCACTCAAATTATGTAGTATGGAAAGATAATGTATAGAAGTATATTTACAGCTTTCGTCTTTGTTAGTTTCTTTTGCCATGGTGCATCAGATATTAACAGTCTTTATGTTTATGACGAACCGTTGGAGATGCCACCCTATTCAGATCAATGGTTTATTGATGGTGATTTAACAGATCTGAAGAACTTACATATAAGAAGAGACGGTAAATCTGGTGATTTATCAGCTCCAACCAGTATTGATTGTAAAACTAGAAAATTTACAGTGACGGGGAATGGACTTCTTTATACTTCCGATCCGATTTCATCATCAGAAGTTAGTCAACAAATCAGTGATAATGTCATTGAGGCAGTATTACAAAAAATTTGTGGTGCAAAAAGCACATAACAAACGGCTCAAGAGGGATTGCCAACGCGTGGCGACTTTAGTTCAAAATTGAAGTTCAGTGTTTACGGTGTGTTTTTTGAGTCCGGCTATGCGTTGTCAACCCCTTAGCCGGGCGTTATGTGTTTGATGAGTTTTTGAGGTTAATTCTACGATTTTATTGAGAATTCGCTCCGTGTTTTCGGCAAGTTGGCTTGTCGAAATGGATTCTTGAACAATCTGAGATTTATCGTTTTCAAGGTTCTTGGGTTGCCTCAATTAAGTTTTGGATCTGGTTTGTGTTGAGATTCGTCGGTTTCAAATCGCTTTAATTGAAATGTCTTTTTGACTGACTCTCTTGCTGAAGTTCAGCTCTGAAAGTCTGGTGAAGTAAAAGGTTTTGTTGTGGCTGAAAGGGCGCTTTCTTTGTTGTTGATTCTGCAAGTGGCTCTCTTTGGCTAAGATCGCTGTGAAATTTAGGTTTTGGTCAGCATCGTTTTTGTACGTAACTTATTCAAATCTCTTCATTTCTACGGTGGTTTACTTTGAATTCACGGTAAAATTTACATAACAAGCAATTCAAGTGGATTCTCAACGCGTGGCAGTTTTACTATGCGTTGAGTAAAGTGTTTTAGGGTGCAATGCAGCGGCTTGGCCAGTGCGTTGTTCACCACTTAATTGGGCGTTAGCCGACTTCTACCACCTTACTCATCAGTAAGTGTATACTTAGCCAAGTTTTACTTACATTGAAGAAGACCACCATGACAGCATTGACAGATAACATGTGGAATATGAAACCAAATATACCGTTGGCTAAACAACTTGCCAAAAGAGATGTTCCAGCTTTGGTTTATGACGCTGTTAACCTCGAGGGTGTAGCAATGACTTTGCCTGAGGTGCAAACGATTCTTGATGGGATCACCGTAGGTGGCCATCGAATTAGTGATCAAAATATGGCAATGAACCAAGCTCGAGCATGGGAACTTATTTTTGGCTTAGTTGATCAAGGTGAGTTTCAATTTAATAAAGAAACCGCTTTAAAAATTCACAATATAGCTGGCAAAGAAGAAGCGTTAGAGTGGGGTAAGTTTCGCTCTGGTTACGTTTCCATTACGGGTTCAGAGTATGAGCCCCCCGCTCCAGATGAGTTGGACGATAAATGGCTTGAAGTTGAGAGTCAGGTTAATAGTGAATCTGATGTTTACGATCAAGCAATTACTGCATTTTTACAAATGGCACGTGCTCAATTTTTTTGGGATGTTAACAAACGTACCGGTCGGTTCATGATGAACGGTATTTTGTTGGCTAATGGTTTTCCTATCATTAATGTGCAAGCCAAGCGTCAGCAAGAGTTTAATACGCTCATGCTCGATTTTTACTCTTCTAATGACATGACACAAATGAATAAGTTTTTACGGAGCTGTTTGGATGAAAAGATTATTCGTAATTTCAAGCTAGATCTGAAAATCGGCTAACAAACGCTTCAAGAAGGACAGCCAACGCGTGGCATTTTTATCGTGCGTTGGTTTTTGTGATTACGGTGTTAGGCGGTAAGTTGGTAGTAGCGTTGGCTGCCCCTTAAGCGGGCGTTATACATTTTGGAGAATATGGCGATGAACTGGGTAATATTAACATCTCAATTTATTTTGTTAGGGTTAGGAATTTTATTATGGATTTGGTTTAAAGGTCTTCCTGCTGCAATACATAAGCGCCAAGAATTGATGCTCTCTCAACAATTATCAAAAGAGCTCGAACTTCTCAAAATTAACCAGTCACAAATCTCATTGAGAAAGATAGAGAAGTTTATAGATTTCGGTAAGTTACAACAAGATATCTTTACTAATGAATCTTTCAGGAAAAAGATCGAATCAAATGATCCAAAAACCGTTGCTAAATTGCGAGAACTTACAGTCGAACTAGGGATTGGTATTTTCTTTTTTGCATCAGATTCAACAATAAAAATGTATTCTCAATGGAAAAAAGAAACAGGAATTGAGGGCGTAGACCCTAAAAAGACATTGCTAGGTTTAGGTGAGTTAATGATTGCTTTGCGTAAAGATGTTGGATACGAAGAAACAACATTAAGCAGTGAAGATTATCTAAGAATGTTTATTACCGATTGGGATAGTTTTGCAGAAAAAAATGTATAACAAAGCGTTAAAGAGGGACAGCCAACGCGCGGCATTTTTATTATGCGTTGGTTTGTGTGATTACCGTGTTATGCGGTAAGTTGGTAGTAGCGTTGGCTGCCCCTTAACGCGGCGTTATGCAACTCAGGAAAATTTAGGGGTTCAATCTTTTTAAATTTCTCCGGCCATTCGTTTTGTGTTGTCGGCAAAGGAGCACTTTTACCCTCAGATTCGTGGTTCACTCAAACCGTAAAACAGGCAAGGTTCTTTGTTTGCCTCAATCAGTTTTAGCGTTGGCGTGTTGTGAATCTGGTGGGCGCAAAGTGTGGAAAGGGCAAGTTAATCGAGCATTTTGCACTTGCTGAAAGTATTGCTTGTAGGGTTTGTCTCATTCAAAAGCTTGGTTTGTTGTTGAAAGGTGGACTTTGTTTTGGCGGCTTATTTATCACAGTTCTTGCTTGGGTTGGTTCTTGAATCACTCAACCATTGCAATCGTGGCTTTTGGTCGTGTAAATTCGGTTTATCTCATTGAATTTGCATAACAAACGGCTCAAGAGGGATTGCCAACGCGTGGCGACTTTAGTGCAAAATTGAAGTTCAGTGTTTACAGTGGTTTTTTTAGTTCGGCGGTGCGTTGTCAACCCCTTAGCCGGGCGTTAGGCAAAGTGAGTTTTTATCAGCTAAATCGAGTTGGAATTGAGCGGTAAATTCCATGTTTTCTGGCTTAAGTTAAGCAATAAATAATCATCACATATTTGTTGTTTCTTGATCGCGTTGAGTTGCTTTTCGTTGTGAGTTTAGCGGCAAAATAACCTTCAGCATCCAAACGTCCGCCGAGCATGCTACGCTCGTCACTTTTCTTCCAAATCGCTCAATTTTAGTTTTTTGGTTTCTTTGCTGAATTAGGGTTTTGGTTTATAAATGAATCGGTTAGTTTGTTTTAAGTTTGTAAAAAGCCCTGTTCTTTGGTTTTGAAAGTATCGTTGTCAATCGGTTGGCCTAACAAACGGCTCAAGAGGGATTGCCAACGCGTGGCGGCTTTAGTTCAAAATTGAAGTTCAGTGTTTACAGTGTGTTTTTTGAGTTCGGCGGTGCGTTGTCAACCCCTTAG
>NZ_CAWPIM010000029.1:0-6072 GCF_963888245.1 Vibrio sp. B4-6 | reverse complement strand
TCACCACCGTACACTTTTGAAAGTGTAGTACAGATAGCAGCAGTTAGAGTTGTTTTACCGTGGTCAACGTGGCCGATAGTACCAACGTTTACGTGCGGTTTCGTACGTTCAAATTTTGCTTTAGACATGAGTTGTCCCTCTAGGTACGGATTTAGGTGGCTTTGATGACCACGCAACCAAAATTATTGGTAAGGAGTATATATCAAAAGGAGATAATTGCTTGGAGAGCTGGTGCTGATACCCAGAGTTGAACTGGGGACCTCACCCTTACCAAGGGTGCGCTCTACCGACTGAGCTATATCAGCACTCAAAAATTGGAGCGGGCAGCGGGAATCGAACCCGCATCATCAGCTTGGAAGGCTGAGGTAATAGCCATTATACGATGCCCGCACACGTAACTCTGAGAGCTATTTCCTTAAGAATATGGTGGAGGGGGACGGATTCGAACCATCGAAGGCGGAGCCGGCAGATTTACAGTCTGCTCCCTTTGGCCACTCGGGAACCCCTCCAAATTTTTTCTTCATTCTTTCGAAAAAGAATGGTGCCGACTACCGGAATCGAACTGGTGACCTACTGATTACAAGTCAGTTGCTCTACCTACTGAGCTAAGTCGGCATAAGTGGAGCGCATTCTATTGAATGATGCTCAGCCTTGCAAGCCTAAATATTAAAAAAAAACCAATTTTCCATAAATCTCGCCTGTTCGTTGCTTTTTCAAGCAAAATGCGTTTTCTCACTCAATTCTATCGTTTAAGGCATTTCCATTCTTTTCACCTTAATGTATGTTTCATCCTCTTCTTTTTTCTGTCATTCATCGTTAGGTATTTTATGGGTCCTTATATCTCTTTTGATCGCAATCAATGGGCCGAGCTACGTAACTCTGTCCCAATGACTCTCTCTGAGGCTGACTTAAAAGAGCTACAAGGTATTAATGAAAACCTAACGATGAAAGAAACGGCTGAGATTTATCTGCCTTTGGCTCGCTTACTTAATTTATACGTGGCCGCCAGACAAAGCCGAAATGCGGTTTTGCATCAATTTCTCGGTAATACCGATATATCGCCTCCTTTTATCATTGGCATCGCAGGAAGTGTCGCCGTTGGGAAAAGTACTACGGCGCGTTTGTTAAAAGCGCTTCTTTCACGCTGGGAGAATCATCCCAAAGTTGAACTGATCACGACAGATGGGTTTCTTTTTCCCAACAAAATTCTTAATGAGAGAGGAATTATGGGGAAAAAGGGGTTTCCTGAATCTTATGATATGAAACGTCTGGTACAGTTTGTGTCGGATGTTAAAGCAGGAAAAAGAAATGTAAGCGCGCCGATCTATTCACATCTTACTTACGACATCACCACTGAAGAGAAAGTCGTCGATAGGCCAGATGTGTTGATCATTGAAGGATTGAACGTCTTGCAAAGCGGCATGGATTATCCACACGATCCACATCGAGTGTTTATATCTGATTTCTTAGATTTCTCACTGTATGTCGATGCGGACAGTCAACTTATTGAAAAGTGGTATGTTGAACGCTTTATGAAGTTTCGTCACAGCGCCTTTAAGGAGACGGGATCGTACTTTAGCCACTACACAAAACTGTCTGAGCTAGAGGCGAGAGAAAAAGCTGAGAGCATTTGGCACTCGATCAACGGTAAAAATCTGCAACATAATATTTTACCGACCAAAGAGCGCGCTCAGTTAGTTTTGCGTAAAGGCCTCAATCATACCGTGGAAGAGATACTACTAAGAAAATAGTTTGGTAAAGCGGTTACTCTGCCTTGCGTAACGATATTTCGCCACCAATGTAACTCTCCATTCCATTCTCTGTTTCTAGCAACACCGCTCCATATTCGTTGATCCCGTGCACCACGCCATAGACCTCTTTGGCGCCCATAAGCAGTTTAACTTTTCGACCAATAAAGTTATCGAGTCGATTCCAGCGCGGTATAAAATCCTTCATCCCATAAAGCTCGTAATCACGTAGCGCTTGGTCTAATGATTGAATAAAGACAATAGCGAGCAAGTTCCTGTCTATTTTCAGACCGTCGGCTACCTGCGACAAACTTGCCCATGGCTGGTCAATGGCTTGCTCATTTTCGGGCATGAAAATGTTCATTCCCATCCCAATCACTAAATGTGCCGCTGCGCCAGCCTGCCCTGTCATTTCGACTAAAATGCCCGCCAGCTTTCTATCCTGAAAATAGAGATCGTTCGGCCACTTAAGCTTTACACCGTCAAATCCGATGCTTGCTAGCGCTTCCACAATCGCGACCCCGACCACAAGGCTAAGCCCCATTGCGGCCGCCATCCCTGCGTCGAGTCGCCAGTACATGGAAACATAAAGATTGCTGCCAAAAGGCGATATCCACTGACGCCCACGCCGACCCCGCCCATTAGCCTGATACTCTGCTAAGCAAACGCTGCCCGAAGCAAGGTTATCTACACGTTCTAACAGGTATTGGTTGGTTGAATCGATAATGGGGAAAAGCTCGACAGGGTTATGCACGGCATTTTGGATCTGTGTCGCATCAAGTAGATTCAGTGATTGAGCAAGCTGATAGCCTTTGCCTTGGACGCGGAAAATATCAATTCCCCACTCCTGAATCCCTTTAATATGCTTACTGACTGCGGCGCGAGAAATACCAAGTTCTGCTCCTAGCAACTCACCAGAACAAAACTCGCCACTGGCCAGATGACGAAGTAATGATAGTTTGACACTGTACTCTTTCACTTTAATTCCTTAGCAAGATGCTCAAGGTTCGTTTCACCAATCGCATCTAAAAATCGGACTTCATGCTCTAAAAATATCGAAAATTTATCCTGAACTGCTATGCAAACTTTAATCGCTAGTTGAATGACATCAAAGGCTGTAGCGCTACCTTTATTTACCAACACTAAAGCTTGCTTCGGATGCACTTGAGCATCACCTAAGCTATACCCTTTGAGCCCACATTGATCAATCAACCACCCAGCCGCTACTTTTCTGCCTTCTTCCACGGGGTAAGAAACAAGATCGGGATAACTCTCAAGAAGAGCCTGCCAATGTTCTAAACTAATAATTGGATTTTTAAAGAAGCTTCCTGCGTTACCTAGCACCCGCGGATCGGGTAATTTGGCATTGCGAGTAGCGCATACCCGTTTATAAATATCAATAGCTTGGCAGGTGTGACTATCCAGTTCTTGCAAAGGTCCATAATTCAGTACGGGTTGCCATTGCTTCAATAGCTTTAGTCCTACCGCTACAACGATCGCGTTACTGTGCAAAGCGTGCTTAAAAATAGAATCACGATAACCAAATAGACATTGTTTAGCGCTCAGGCGCTTGACGGTTAAGGAGTCTAAACAGAGATAATCAACGTAATCACACACATCTTGAAACTCTACACCATAAGCGCCAATATTTTGGATAGGAGCAGAACCTGCACAACCAGGTATCAAAGCCAAATTTTCAAGACCTGCAATATTTTTCTTCACTGCCCATTCAACAAGTGAAGGCCAATCCTCACCACCAGAAACATGCAAATAATGGTAATTATCATCCTGCGTGTGCTGTAACCCTTTCAGTTGGTTGCTTAAAACCATTCCTTGAAAATCACAAGTAAAAAGGACATTGCTACCTTTTCCTAACATCAACTTAGGCAAAGTCTGCCATTCTGCGCTCTGGTAAATTTCCACCAAATCTTGCACAGAGAAAACTTCAGCTAATAATTGACAAGATTGTTCTAGGCCAAAAGTGTGGTATTTTTTTAAGCTCGCATTGGGATGTAATTGCATGGCATTCTATGGATAAATTAAACTCACGCCATTCTACAACAGATAACTATTCGAAGCAGGAAGAAATGTGGCAACTACAATTTGACATACTCCCCCCGATAAAACTTCCTTTGATCAAGCGAATGTACAAAGAACATTACCCTTCAGCAAAAGCTAGGAAAGATGAATTGTGCGTTATAGGCACGCTCGATGGGCAGATATCTGCTGTTGTCAGATTTAAAAATATTGATGTATATCGATTACTGACTGGCATGCTTGTGCTGCCAGAAAACCAAAAAAAAGGGATTGGGTCGCAGTTGCTCAATTATTGCAGCGAGAATATTCTCAATAATCAGGATTATTGCTTCGCATACGCTCATCTTGAGCCCTTTTATGCTCGTCATGGTTTTCACTCCATAATGACAGAAGAACTACCAATAGCTCTTATGCAACGGTTTGAGCGCTATGTATCCAGTGGTAAAGATCTCATTCCTATGAGATACCTAGGCTAGTATGACGAGAATGCGCGGCTTTTCTAGCAATTGAACCGTTGAATTTGGTAATATCCCCAGTTCGCAATTTTGCAAATAAGTAAGGTAAATCATCCAATATGATTGCTCATAGAAACCCATTCGAGCGATTGCCGACCATCGCACAATCACCGGATCATTTTGAAGTTTTATTTTCGGCAAAAGAATTTAAAAATCATCTGATCCAGTCGATCCGTCAGGCAAGTAAACGAATCTATCTTGTAGCGCTGTATTTAGAAGATGACGAAGCAGGCAGAGAAGTTTTAACGGAGCTATATAATGCCAAGCAAAGAAACCCTGGCTTAGATATTGCGATTTGCGTTGATTGGCATAGAGCGCAACGTGGATTAATTGGTGCGGCCGCTTCGGAAGGCAATGCTTCAATGTATCAAGAGTTCTCTCAGAACCACGAACACGCCATTCCCGTATACGGCATCCCCGTGCGAGGCCGCGAAGTTTTTGGTGTTTTACATCTCAAAGGTTTTATTGTCGACGACCAGGTGATCTATAGCGGAGCAAGCCTTAATAACGTTTATTTGCATCACAAAGAGCGCTATCGATTCGACCGCTATCACACCATCGACAACCAATCTCTTGCCGATAGCATGGTACAATTTATTCAGCAAAAAATGATAAGTCATCCTGCTGTCAATGACTTATCAAACACATCGAAGCCAACGACGAAAGATATCAAAACTGACATTCGGCAATTTAGAGCCTCTCTAGCAACAGCAAACTATGAGTTTGAGTCACAGATCCCAACAGCCGATCAAGTGGCTTTGACGCCACTGGTAGGTATTGGAAAGCGTCGAAATAAACTCAACCACAATATTAACCAACTGATCGCTCATGCTAAAGATGAAGTCTTTATCTGCACTCCGTATTTCAATTTTCCAAAAAGTGTCGCTAAAGAAGTTAAGAAAGCATTGAAACGGGGTGTAAAAGTTCACATTGTCGTTGGCGATAAAACGGCAAACGATTTCTATATTTCCCCAGAGCAAACCTTCAAGACAATCGGCGGCTTACCTTATTTATATGAGCTTAATCTACGCCGTTTTGCCAAAGTAAATGAAGCCCATATTGCCAGTCGAAATCTTTCTATCCATCTCTGGAAACATGAAGAGAATAGCTTCCATCTAAAAGGCGTATGGGTGGATAAGCGCTACATGTTGATCACTGGTAATAACTTAAATCCAAGAGCATGGAAGCTCGATCTCGAAAATGCCATTCTCATCCAAGATCACTATCACCACTTAACACCTAAGTTTGAGCAAGAGATCGACAACATCCTTCGACACACTCAACTTATTTGTACCTACAAACAACTAGAGAAGATAGAAAACTACCCTGATGCGGTACAAAAACTACTACGCAAAGTAACGCGAGTTAAGGCCGATAGAGTGCTCAAACAGATTCTGTAAAGCACAACACTGACGATTAGCCGACACCACGTGTCGGCTTTTTTATATGCCTACACGTTGTTTTCATATGGCTATAGATTGAGATAGTAGCGCCTTTCATGCAGCTACTCTGTTCGATGAACATAAGCCAAAAGAATTTCAGCGCTCAAGAGGACATCAAGGAATAAGCACAGGGAATCTAGTTGCAATAGAGAGAGCTTAAAACGACTTAAGCATCTCATTGAAACTCAAACGAAAGAAGCCCTGCTATTACTAGCAGGGCTTCTTAATAAGTGGCGGAGCGGACGGGACTCGAACCCGCGACCCCCGGCGTGACAGGCCGGTATTCTAACCAACTGAACTACCGCTCCGCAGCGTGTCTGGTTAGACAAT
>NZ_CAWPIM010000028.1:0-6671 GCF_963888245.1 Vibrio sp. B4-6 | reverse complement strand
GGTAGCATAACAAACGCTTCAAGAGGGACAGCCAACGCGTGGCATTTTTACTATGCGTTGGTTTCGGTGATTACGGTGTTATGCGGTAAGTTGGTAGTAGCGTTGTCTGCCCCTTAAGCGGGCGTTATGTTTACTTGTATTTCAGTGGCTTAAAGTTCCTTCGATCTATGTTCTTTGTCCCTTGGGCTGTTCGTTCGAGTACTTCAGCAAATCCGCATTGTCGGCCTAAGTTCATGAATCACTCAGCCCGTAAAACATGCCAATATTCGTGGGTTGCTTCATTTGCAAATCGGGTCGGTTGGTTTTAGGTTTCGATGGCTTTAGAGCGCTTTTAGCGTATTTGCCAAGTAGCATGTCGGCTTGGCAGTTGCCTCGGCAATTTGCCATTGTTCTGCGCTTTGGTTGGAAAGAGAGGGCGCTTGTTGAGCGTTTATCGGGTTGCCTCATTGGGCAGGGAAGTGGATTTACGCTCTTTGTGTCTAGCGCATCTGGCGGCCAAGTGAGTTTTGGCGTGTGATTAGACTCAGAAAACACGGTCAATAATGCAGTTCTTTGCCAAATAAATCAGTCGTTTGTGGTAAAACATAACAAACAATTCAAGCAGACCCTCAACGCTTAGCACTTTTGGTTTGCGTTGAATTTCGTGTTTACGGTGTCATGCGGGAAGTCAGCCAGTGCGTTTCGGGCTACTTAATTGGGCGTTATGTTTAAGGAGGAAACTATGACTGAAAGAGTTAATCCATGGCTTGAAAGATCCATTGCGAATTTAGTTCCTCTAAGCACAGCTGATATCTTTAGTGATGCCTGTAAAGAATGGGTTTTTAGTGGTGAGGTTGTTGATTACGGTGAAGCTACTGAGCAATGTGAGCTGTGTGAGCATGACGAACTTCGGTATCATTTTCTGATTGAAAATGGAGGCAACTCCAATAAGTTGTGGGTGGGTTCTTCGTGTATTCTGCGCTTTGAGGAAATCGTGGTTCTTGATGAGAACAAACGCGAACTACTTGATCAAAAAGAACGTAAAAAAGTTCTAGATAAGGCACTAAAAGCAAAGCAAATTGACGCTAGCCTTGATCCTTTGCGCGCATTGTGGAAAGTTGCATTTGAAAAACGAAGTACCATACATAATATGGCTCTGGAGATTAAAGATGGTAAATCTCTACCTCCTGATAGCTTGAGAATACTCTTTGAGCTTATGGATAAACATCATATTGACTTCAGGGCTAATGATTACTCAGTAAATTTACGAAGTGAGTTCGACCAGTTTCAGTTGTCTTATATGCCAAAAGACATGCAAAAAAAAATCTGGCTATGCATGTCTAAACAACAAAAAAACAAATTCCGCGAGCGTCTTGGCTTTTAAACATAACAAACGCTTTAAGACGGATTCGCAACGCGTGGCATTATTAACATGCGTTGATTTTAGTGATTCAGGTGGTGTGCGGAAGTATCGCATTGCGTTGCTCACCACTTAAGCGGGCGTTATGCAACTCAGGTAAATTTAGGGATTCAATCTTTTTGGATTTCTCCGGCCATTCGTTTTGCGTTGTCGGCAAATGAGCATTTTTACCCTAAAATTCGTGGTTTACTCAAGCCGTAAAACAGGCAAGGTTCTTTGTTTGCCTCAATCAGTTTTAGCGTTGGCGCGTTGTAAATTAAGTGGGCGCAAAGTGTGGAAAGGGCAAGTTATTCAATCATTTCGCATTTGCTGAAAGTCTTGCTTGTTGAGTTTGTCGCATTCAAAAGCTTGGTTTTTTGTTGAAAGGTGGGCTTTGTTTTGGCGGCTTATTTATCATGGCTCTTGCTTGGGTTGGTTCTTGAATCACTCAACCATTGCAATGGTGGCTTTTGATCGAGTAAAGTCAGTTTATCTTATTGAATTTGCATAACAAACGGCTCAAGAGGGATTGCCAACGCGTGGCGGCTTTGGTGCAAAATTGAAGTTCAGCGTTGACAGTGTGTTTTTTGAGTTCGGCGGTGCGTTGTCAACCCCTTAGCCGGGCGTTAGCTGAGGTTAAGAAAAGTCATAGAATTAAGCGTTTATTTTTCTTAGTCTGAGGCTCTAGCTTTACACCTGAAAGTCAGCACTTTTCCGCGTATCTCGCCAGTGGCACTGTTCGTGAAGCGGTTGAACTAACCGAAGTCTGTTTACGGGAAGTGGTGTGTTTGTTTATTTCTTTGGTGTGGCTTCTTTGGTTTTGAGGCTCTTTCGCGCTTAAATGGATTTCGTGCACTTGGTTGTTGGCTTCTTCGAAAGAATTCTTTGTAAATTTAAGTCTTAGAAGCTCGTCAGTTTTCCTGCTATTTCTTCTTTGCCAAGTGCGTTTTGTGGATTAGGTTTTAGTTTCTAAGTTGTCCGTTTTACTTTGTCGCTTGAAAGCAATAATGTTTTTTAAATTAGGCCGTTGGGCCGTAAATCTCCGGCTAAAGTGCAGCAGCTAACAAACGGCTCAAGAGGGATTGCCAACGCGTGGCGACTTTAGTGCAAAATTGAAGTTCAGTGTTTACAGTGTGTTTTTTAAGTTCGGCGGTGCGTTGTCAACCCCTTAGCCGGGCGTTAGGCAAGGTGAGTTTTTATCAGCTAAATCGAGTTGAAATTGAGCAGTAAATTCCATGTTTTGTGGCTTAACTTAAGCAATAAATAATCATCACATATTTGCTGTTTCTTGATCGCGTTGGGTTGTTTAGCGTTGTGAATTCAGCGGCAAAATAACCTTCAGCATTCAAACGTCCGCCGAGCATGCTACGCTCGTCACTTTTCTTCCAAATCGCTCAATTTGAGTTTTTTGTTTCTTTGCTGATTTAGCATTTTGGTTTATAAATGAGTCGGTTAGTTTGTTTCAAGTTTACAAAAAAGCTCGTCCTTTGGTTTTGAAAGTCTCGGTGTCAATCAGTTGGCCTAACAAACGGCTCAAGAGGGATTGCCAACGCGTGGCGACTTTAGTTCAAAATTGAAGTTCAGTGTTTACAGGGTGTTTTTTGAGTTCGGTGGTGCGTTGTCAACCCCTTAGCCGGGCGTTATAAAGATTCGGAGGTATGGCGCATAAATGGAAGTGTTTGCAGAATTACTCATAAACGGTGAATACTGGATTGCAGCTGCTATCTTGGTTTTACTTGTAGCCACTCAGCTACCAAAAATTACTGATTTTTATAGAAATAATCGTAATCAACGTTGCTTAGCTATTACAGATGCTCTTAATGACCCAAATGTTTCAACAGAATTGAAAAAACATTTAAAGAATGAACTCAATATAGAACACTTCCGAAAAGCTCATGGTATTAGGCTAAGTATGCCGATGCTCACGGCTATTTTTGTTCTAAATGACCGTGTGGGCAGTCAGGTATCTTTTCGCCATTTACTTAAAACAATCGGAGCTTTTCCAAACGTTTCGGATATCGCAGATTTTAGTTTTAGAGTTCGATTATCAAAATTTGAAAAGATATTCGGGGTTTTTAATCTCGTATGTGGTTTGATCGTAGCAACAGTTGGACTTGTGAGTACTTTATTTTCTGTGTATTCACTGGTAGTTGATTTCAATGCTAGCTATCTGATTTTAGGGCTTATAGCTATGCCCCTTGGCTTTAACATGTTGAGTGATGGTAGTGTGGTTTTTTCGGTTTATCATGTAAATAATGCGCTTGAATCATATGAAAAGACGCATGGCGAAAAATCTTTATAACAAAGCGTTTAAGACGGATTCCCAACGTTCGGCATTTTCAGTTTGCTTCGGCTTAAGTGTTTACGGCACAATGTTTTAGGTGCAGTGGTATGCGTTGCTCACCACTTAACGCGGCGTTAGGCAAAGTGAGTTTTTATCAGCTAAATCGGGTTTGAATTGAACGGCGAATTCCATGTTCTCATGGCTGGACTTAAGCAATAAATCGTCATCACATATTTGCTGTTTCTTGATCGTGTTGGGTTGCTTTTCGTTGTGAATTTAGTGGCAAAATAACCTTCAGCATCCAAACGTCCGCCGAGCATGCTACGCTCGTCACTTTTCTTCCAAACCGTTAAATTTGAGTTTTTTGGTTTCTTTGCTGATTTGAGATTTTGGTTTATAAATTAATCGCTTAGTTGGTTTTCAGTTTTCAAACAAGCCTTGTTCTTGAGTTTCTAAAGTATCGTTGTCAATCTATTGGCCTAACAAACGGCTCAAGAGGGATTGCCAACGCTTGGCGACTTTAGTGCAAAATTGAAGTTCAGTGTTTACGGTGTGTTTTTTAAGTTTGGCGGTGCGTTGTCAACCCCTTAGCCGGGCGTTAAGCTACTTATTAACTATGGAGATAATTGCTAAATGTCAGATGAAATTAGGCGAGAGTTTATAGTAAGGATCGAAGGCTTACGTGTACAAATATCAAATCGGTATAATGTACTGAACTTAGAAGCTATTTGGTTGTTTGTTGCTACATTGGGTTGTTGGAGTGTTAATCAACCCATTATCCAATTAATGGCAATATTATTAGTTTTTGTGTTTTTTTCATCCAAGATCTTCAAGGATAAGAAATATGAGTCAACATTTACACAGCATTTAAAAGAAATACGTGCAGATATTGAGGCTTCAGTACTAGAAGGTGATGTAGAGAAAGCAAGGCTGCATGAACTAGATGAAATTGAAAAAAACTTACTAAGCATTCGGTCAATTTATAAGTCTACCCCTATGTTTTTATTAGGTTATGGCTTTTGGGCTTTATCTCTATTCACATTTGGTTATCGGATGTTTTTCGTAACAGTAGCTTAACAAACGCTTCAAGAGGGACTTCCAACGCGCGGTATTTTTATTGTGCGTTGATTTCGGTGGTTTCAGTGTTATGCGGAAACTTGGTAGTAGCGTTGTCAGCCCCTTAAGCGGGCGTTAGGCGAAAAGAGGTAACAATTCGGATGAGTGTCTTTGGTCAAGAATTAGAAGTTTCATTGTTGTTAGGAATTTGGGGCGCATTACTATCCACAATTCTATTTATCCTGAAGCTACACGAGGCTTGGGGGCAGAGGTTTAAAATTGAAGTATCATCAATAACAAGAAGTTGCGTGGATCTTGGGCACGATATAAGTATTAAGAACTTGTCAGCAAAGCCCGTGTTATTGGAATACCTAGAACTTTATTCAAAAAAAGGATGGCCTCCATTTTCTACGGAAAGTTATATTTGGTCTCCAGAAGATTCATGGTTAAACGCTCGAATTGAGCCATCCGACAAAAAAGTATACAACTTCAATCAGGGTGACTATTTTTCTCTATCGGGTAAAAAAGTATATGTGAGGCTTCATTTTGCTGGTCGTAAACCTTTCGTAAAGAAAGTCGCAGGTTGAAAAAATCGCCTAACAAACGGCTCAAGAGGGATTGCCAACGCGTGGCGACTTTAGTGCAAAATTGAAGTTCAGTGTTTAAGTGTGTTTTTTAAGTTCGGCGGTGCGTTGTCAACCCCTTAGCCGGGCGTTATGCAACTCAGGTAAATTTAGGGTTTCAATCTTTTGGATTTCTCCGGCCATTCGTTTTGTGTTGTCGGAAAATGACATTTTTACCCTAAAATTCATGGTTCACTCAAACCGTAAAACAGACAAGATTCCTGGTTTGCCTCAATCAGTTTTAGCTTTGGCTTGTTGTCAATTTAGCGTGCGCAAAGTGTGGAAAGGGCAAGTTATTCGATCATTTCGCATTTGTTGAAAGTCTTGCCGGTTGAGTTTGTCTGGTTCAAAAGCTTGGGTTGTTGTTGAAAGGTGGGCTTTGTTTTGGCGGCTTATTTATCACGGCTCTTGCTTGGGCTGGTTCTTGAATCACTCAACCATTGCAATTGTGGCTTTTGGTCGTGTAAAGTCAGTTTATGTCATTGAATTTGCATAACAAACGGCTCAAGAGGGATTGCCAACGCGTGGCGACTTTAGTGCAAAATTGAAGTTCAGTGTTTACAGTGGTTTTTTGAGTTCGGTGGTGCGTTGTCAACCCCTTAGCCGGGCGTTATGTATCAGGAGGAAAAATGGAATACAAATGGAATGTGTTTGCAACTGTTGTTGTTGCGTTAATTTCAGGAGGGGTAGGTGCCTACACCGCCAATGCAAACTCGGAAAGCATTTTAGAGTTAGAGAAGCTTAAGCTTGAAGAGAAGAAGTACAATGATCGGATTGCTTTTTTCAATAAGAGGTGTGATGCCATTAGTGCGTTACACCGTGATATGACTGATGGAGTGCAAAATCTTTACATAGGTGGCTCATCTGAAAACTTTCAAGAAACAGTCCAGCGTTTAGCTAAGCTAAGAAGTCAAAGGCAAGAAGCTGAAACATATTTAGGTGAGGTAGCTCTTGCTCATCAAGCACAAATAGAAAAAGCACTTGAAGCTAGTGAAGAAAAAAAGCCTGAGTTTGTTGTAATACCAACGGTTTCAGCACTTCGCGAAGAGCTGAAGCTATGTAATAGCGCAGATGCTTTTTCAGCAAATACATAACAATCTGTTTAAGAGTGATTCGCAACGCGTGGCATTTTTACCATGCGTTGATTTTAGTGATTAAGGTGATATGCGGGAGCTTCAGTATTGCGTTGCTCACACCTTAACAGGGCGTTATGCTAATTTTGAGTAAGGAACCAATGTGAATAAATATGCTGAAAAGTTACTAACTGGTGATATTGAATTAGCACTTAAATTAAGCAAGTTTACGAAGCTGTTTAAGATCTTTATGGCCT
>NZ_CAWPIM010000027.1:0-7371 GCF_963888245.1 Vibrio sp. B4-6 | reverse complement strand
ACCAGTCTTCGTTACATTGTCAGACTCGCTACTTTATTCAGAGTCCTAGGTTCATCTGGTGATACAGATGGTTCACACATTAAGCGGTGAACAGCGCTTCATACGACCTCACGTCGCACGCCCCATTATTAGTTTCGCTTAGTTGCAGTCGCTGGAACTACAGCCCAAGTTTGCACTAGCTGTTCTAATCTGAAAGTGGCTACTATTCTTACTAATCAGTTACATATTTTCAACAAACATGGTTAGGTAAAACGCTAATCTTGACCCCACTACTTTTTAAATGTCGTTGAATCAGCTTTTAGGCATTGCCATCAGCAAGAAACCTGTTAGAACGCGACTTTCCAAACCTATGGATTCGACCGATTTCTCCACTAACTCCCTACAGTGTTCCTTTTTCAGTTTTAGCTTGCCAACTGCAAGTGCGCCCGCGAACTCAAGGGCTGCATAACCAAACGGATGCTTGTGCCTAGTAAAAACCTTGTAGAGAAACTCTTTCATCAGTTCACTTAAGTGATGATCGGACGAATAATCCAATTCTGATGGTAGGCTGGCGCGAAGGATGCAGGCTTGCAAAATATCATCGTTAAATCTCAAGAAGTTCTCTGGGGAAATAATTACGGATTGATAGTTTGTTGGCCTTAAACACTTTTCAGGATCTGCGTGTTCTCGCGCTGTTTGTAATACTGCGGCTATGGTTAGAAGCGTAGCACTTTGCGTAATACTGTCAATTTTTTCATCAAACTTGTCATCAAAAAATACGAAACCTTCGGTAAGTTTTAATGAATTGCCATTAGCATTGGGCAGCAAGCTAGCTCTAGCTTGATCAATACAATTAGATAGTGCTTCGTAACATTTCTCTGCTTCATCGGGCGTAATTATGTCCAATGGTGATGTGCTTTCATTATCCGCTTTTGCAGCTAATTGTGCCAACTCGTCCCATGATTTTTGGATGTTATCTGGTCCCAATGGCAATACTTTCCAAACTGAAAAATTGTAAAATCTTGGTGTTGCATTGCGTACGAGGAATTGCTCAAGCTTTTTCCAAGATTCCATGCTTTGGGGTAGACCAACGCCTATTAAAAAGTGTCTGGGAACGGTTTTGCTTTCATATTCCCTAAGGTCTCGACTAATTTGTCTCAATTTTCCTCCGTCACCTGAAAATGCCGTGACGACTATAACTCCGGTTGCGTCTTGTAAATCTTCTTTTTTTATATTCGGCCATTCCAATAACGATGGAGATTTTCCATTACCGCTACTGTTTTTAATAAACTCCGAGGCTTTTTGAGCCAAAATTTTAGACGCACCGTCATCACTGAATATCACAGTATCAATAGACGAGGATAGAGACCACTTTAACTCTTCGTCCAACCAGTTATTAAACTTGTTACTGGCGTGAAGATTTTCTGGCTTGAGGCTTAGCAATGGACTCTTTTGAATTATATCAATTCGTTGGTTAATTGGGTTGATGCCTGATATGCAGAAATCTTTGAGGATATCCGGAAGGTGTTTAGGCTTATGGGGGATACCCACGGTCACTTGTTTAGGGGGTTTAGCCTTATATGAAAAATGTTCACCTACTAACTCTATATCAGTTTCATTACCATCAACATTACTTACTCCTTGTAACAAGGATGCTGAAGACAGGTTGATAAGCACATGTGATATGGAGGATCTTACTTCTACATCAATCAAGGTAACGATTTTGTTTTTACAGAAGTTTCTGTTGACTAGATCTCTAGCCATTCCCCCTGAAGTAGATGCAGAAATCACCACAAGGTAGTCGTCAATGGGTAAATTAAGCTCCTTTAAAAAATCGTAGGAATGGTAGCTTTCGATATTAGCACTACAACCGGCAGTTAAAGCAGCTTCTTTTACAATAGAGTAAATACCCATGGTATCTATATAGATTGTTTTAATTTTGAGCCAATCTACATTTTCAACTAAGGTTCGCAATCCGTTAGCGACGAATTGTAGTTCAGTTTCAGTGGCAGCTATATCTCTCGACTGTATAAACATTTTACTGGTGCGGCCAGAGGGGTGTTTGAATGTGTGTCCTGCGGGCGCAATATGCAGAACATTATTGCGCTCAGCAAGCTTACTCAGACCTGTTGAGTAAAAATCAGTCACATCTTTTGTCTGAAGTGGCAAAGAGTTGGGTGAGCGAGTAAAACCTTCATGTATTTTAAAACTGCCATCACTAATATCAATAAAGTATAGGGCTTTGGTGAAGCACACGTTGTTTTTCGACAAACGATCCAAAAAACTGTCTTGTAAATCTTTATTTTGCCAATGTTGAAGGCAGTCATTGATTTTACCGGAAGATACGTAAATAACGATGCCGTCGGGAAGGGTATCACTATTTTTTAACGCTTTTTCCAAAGCTGAAAAAAAGCCAGATGGATCTTGCCAAGCTCCGTCTCCAAGATAAGCGCATAGAATGTCAAACTTTTGATCATCAAGATCTTTTTCTGCGTTAAAGTAAAGTACGTTGTCCACTATCTTTCCTTAAGGGAACCAAAATCGATACCACTGTTCCTGAAGTGGACCCAAGACTTTTGTTCGTCCAATTTTCAAAATTCATCAAATATTGGGTTTGCTGCTGTTTCGCGGCTTCTAGAGATTGCTCTTGCGTCCAAAATCCATGCTTGTCTCTGTCAAAGCAATTGAATAAACACTGGTTTCCAGACCGAATTCTTATCAATCCCCCTACTTTACTTAGCTGATTTAAAATCGTGGGGTAGCCGTTGCCTGCTCCACTTTCAGATTTAGTAGAGAAATTTTTTCCAATACACTTTATCAGAGCATCTTTCTCGGAGGCTGCGTCAATGCTTGTTCCAAAGGCCCTTCCTACCAACCCCGGACCGGTATCAAAAAAGCTCACCTCCATACAACGCAGCGTTTTCTTGGTTCCGTCTACGCTCGTTGCAACATTGTCGTTCCAATACTTACTTAGTCTTGGATGCCCCATAAAGTCTTTTTCATATGTCTCGCTTGATTGGTCTTTCCATGAAGCAATCATCCCCTCTACATGTTCAATGTAAGGTCTACCGTGCTGGTCTCTAAGGGCATGTTCTTGCGTATTTTTGAAAAGCTCGCACCCAAAAATACCAAAGGCTTCAATTAGGTCTCCATCTAAATGGTTGAACTCTCTCTGATTAATTTGTTTAAAAATAGCCACCATAGTTTTTGTCATTAGTGAACTATCTCTTACCGCTTGGCTATTTTTGTTTGAAAACAGAGGAGACAAATACTGTCTTTCCGCACCGCTGATACAACATAAGTCGATCGAACGTCCACGAACTATTTCTGCATAGTGCTGATTATCGGAGGCAATCATTTTGTCTTTTGCTGGCAAAAGAGCTTTTCGCCTAGAGATAACCTCATTGTTTATGTTAATTGATTTATTTAGTCGCACCGACGTCAAGCCCGGAGCATAACTACACAGCTCTTGCAAAACAATTTCAGTATTAGGTGAATTCTGCAACACCAAGACTTTTTCAGTAGAATTACGAGCAATAGAGACGAGAGCCTGTAATCTAGCTGCATCTTTTAAGGCTCCGTGCCTTTTTGATATAGCCTCTGAAGAAAGTTTTACCGTCTCACGACGCTCTGCTTTCTTAATGACGTTCTCCATGTCATCTATTGACTCTAAAGGAGACTCTTTCAGTCGTTCCATTTAATTGTTCCAAACAATTTATCTGTCCCCATTGTCACAGTATTCTACTTCCCTTTCAGTGAGATAATTCAAAACTCCAGATTTCAAATAATAATTGTCCAGAGCCTTCACAGTGGGCATTGTTTGAAAAGAAAGTGCCCCAAAATGAGCTAACCCGACCTGCGTCTCACACTTCAATTTCAGTATTTGTAATAACTAAACTAATGGACGTACAAGCAAGACGCGACCCCATGACTTTCAAACTACATTAAAATAGCAAGAAGCAAGTCACATGTGAGAATGTGCGTTACATATATTGCAGAGCTTTATGGGTTCAACTTAAAGCTAACGGGTGATATGTATTGATTAAGGGCTATTTGACTTTACGTTATGCAATACGTTTACTACTATTATTGATCAAGTTGCATATAAAGAGGTCAGAATAGAATGGCAATCTCGAATAAATCGTGGTTAATAACACTTTCAGTACTAGGTATAACCTATATTACAGTCGTATGTAGCAGCGCCTATGGAGCTAGCAATAGCTCGAATGACAAGGGATATGAGGTATCCAAAGCAGCCTCTTCATTATGTGTCGAAGACTGGTTCCCCCACAGCCAAACCCCAGCTCCCCAAGAAGGTCAAGACAGTCTATTTAATGTCATGCCAACGACTAATGCCATATTCCACCAATGGTCTTGGCAAAAGTTTCTTTGGCTAACTAAACCAGATAGAAATGGCAAGCCTATATTTGAGGTCGAGACCAAACAGGTTGACAGTAATATGTCTTTGGTTGGAGACAGCTCAAGGCTCATATTGTCAAGCTATAGACAGGCTGATGATGGTGTTCTTCGTTCTAACCCAGAGTATAGCTCTTTAAGTAAGAGCTATACGGTATATTACAGTATTCATGTAAATGACACTATGTTGGACGCATCTAAGAACTACGCCGACACTATTTTAACGCCCCCTATTAAAGATCATAACCTCTATACCTTTCCAGTTGGTTCTCTTGAACTCAAAGCATCGTGGGTGAATGTTAATGCTATACCAAGTAATTTGCGTCATCAGTATTTTACTCGTAACGCTAAGATAGACAGTGACTTATTCAATGGTGAAGTTGAAGTCGCTCTATTAGGGATGCACGTGACTGGTGTCGTCGAAAACCACCCTGAGTTCATTTGGGCAACTTTTGAACACGTAAATTTAGCTCCCAAGTTTGAATGGAGCTATCCCGATGAGGGGAACAGTTACCTTCATCCGGTATCGTCAAATACGCCTCTACTATTTTATAAAAAAGGAGTCTACGCAAATAAAAATGACATTTTGAAACCTAAAGATGACACCGAGATGCCCCAAAAAAATGTGTTCACCTTGTATGAATACGGTGTTCCAAAGTGGACTTTGGGTACGCCTGGCACGAGAGGGTATTTTACAAAAACAAGTCAAGACCATGACCAAACTCCACAAAAGCGTTCTGAGAATTACGACAACATAGCAGAGCTAAATAGTTGTGTTCACGAAGGTTTGGCTAAAGAAGATGTTTGGCGAAACTATTTTTATAACGGTTCCATCTGGATCGATACTGATAATTTAACGCAACAAGAAATTGCTCAGAAGTTAGTGAGTTTAGGTAGCCAGTCTATTAACGAGACCAATGGGTTAGCCAATGCCGAGTATGGATCTTCAACGCGTGGCTCAGTAGCACTATCCAACATCACTATGGAAACCTATTTTCAGTTCAAAAATGGCGATGATATCAATTTAAAAGCTGTACCTGTAAAAAATATGCGCAACTGTTTCACGTGTCATGGAACTGACGCAAACTTCGGTTCTGAAGGTATAAAGCTCTCTTCTCCATTAAATTTTAGTCATATATTTCGACGTTATTTAAGTGAGCGAGCAGGCGTGATGGGCGAAGAGTTAGATCAATTACGTCACCTAGATTTACAACTAGCAAAATAGTTACATCGCGATTTACATAACACTACAAGGAAGCATATGAATATTAGAAATTTACTTATAACAAGTATACTAGCTATTGTTGCCACGGGCTGCGCTACTTCAACGCCCACCAATGGTATTGAATCAGTGAAGCTGAAAGCAAAACACCCTACCGTCAAGTATGTAAGAAAAAATGCGAGCAGCCCAGAAGCGGCAGATGATCTCGCCGCGCTGGATGTCGCCCTTAAAAAAATGCGCCAGATGGGCTGTGAAATGCCCATGAGCTGGTACTATCAAGGAGCGATACACTCTGTGCCAAATAAGGTAGAGAATCAAAACCCGCTCTGCCCTTCATATATTAACGACACCCAGCTTAAGTGGGCATGGGCAACCTGTACTCATATAAATGGTTCCGAGTTGCACTTTCTAATTTGGCATAGATTGTATATTGCACACTTTGAAAAAATAGTAAGATCACTGTCGGGTAAGCTAGATTTCGCTTTACCTTACTGGGATTACACAAACCCCAGTTATCGTGTAATGCCAGCTCCGTTTAGGGATACAAACAGCAGCTTATTTGAATTATCCCGACTACCAAGCTTAAATGAAGGTGATGCTATTGCTGGCGAAGTGGTATCAAAGCTTGATACTAAAAAGCTGTTCGAAAATACTGTCTATTCGATATTTAATAGCAATATTGATGCAGCACCTCACGGCGCTATGCATGTCTACATTGGTGGTGGCTTGGCTGGCAACACAATGTGGAACCCTATTTATCAAAACAATGATAACTTTGGCCTGATGACACAAGTCCCTTCCGCTGGCTTTGACCCAATTTTTTGGTTGCATCATTCAAATATCGATTACCTATGGCAAAAGTGGGAAAACTCCGCCAATGGCGCGCGACCAGAATTGGAAGATCTCGAACAGCGACCATGGGTCTATCAGTTTTATGACCCGGATTCAAATTCAATCAAAGGTGAAGGGAAAAGGGTGGTATACACAGTTGCGCAAGCATACGAGGCCGCAATGCACCCTGACTATGTGTATGACCAGTTACCAAGTGGCGTCAGTGCCATATCTTCTAGCAAGCATATTGAGTTGACTGCTCGCTATAAAGCCATGGAAAAGGTGCAAGTATGGGCGGAAACAGTTGGCAAAGAATTCGTTGACGGACGCCTAGTTATAGCGCCCTCTGCAGCAGCAGAAAGCAAAAGCAACCTTTTGAAAATGCAACCAGCTAAGACGACAGCTTTAGAAGTAACGCTGTCATTTAAGGACGAGCCTTTAGCTCTATATAAAGCATATATTATTGATAGTAATGGCGACAGACACTTAGCTGGCACATTGAGCTTCTTTGGTGCAAAGCATCACGCAGGTATGCATGCTAACCATAGTAGTACCACCACGAAGACGTTTATATTTGATGTAACTGACGAACTGGAGCCCGGGGAGAGTTTCTCACTGAGCATAGAGCGAGAGTTAGGTTCAGATATGGGGATCTCATTGGAACATATGGCCCTGTATACATACTAGAGTAGTGCTTTCTATCGGGGGCTTTTAGGTAATGCTCTCGGTAGATAGTAATGTGACGCTCACTTGTTATTAGTAAAATGCTAATTTAGCAAAATCACTAACTCGTTTATGTCCGTGCGACCTGAAGTCGTATGAAGCGTTGTTCACCGCTTTATGAGTGAACCGTCTGTATCACCAGATGAACCTACGAGCCTGAATAAAGCAGCGGCTCGGACAATGTAACGAAACTTGGCCGT
>NZ_CAWPIM010000026.1:0-8477 GCF_963888245.1 Vibrio sp. B4-6 | reverse complement strand
TAGCTGATAAAAACTCACCTTGCCTAACGCCCGGCTAAGGGGTTGACAACGCACCGCCGAACTCAAAAAACACACTGTAAACACTGAACTTCAATTTTGAACTAAAGCCGCCACGCGTTGGCAATCCTTCTTGAGCCGTTTGTTAGCTGCTGCACTTTAGCCGGAGATTGACTACCCAACGGCCTAATTTAAAACACATTATTATTTTCAAGCGACAAAGTAAAACGGACAACTTCGAAACCAAAACCTAAACCACGAAAAGCACTTGGCAAAGAAGAAATAACCGAGAAACTGACGAGCTTCTAGGGCTTAAATTTGCAAAGAATTCTTTCGAAGAAGCCAACAACCAAGTGCGCGAAATCCATTTAAGCGCGAAAGAGCCTCAAAACCAAAGAAGCCACACCAAAGAAATAAACAAACACACCACTTCCCGTAAGAAGGCTTCGGTTAGTTCAAACACTTCACGAACAGTGCCACTGGCGAGATACATGGAAAAGTGCTGACTTTCAGGTGTAAAGCTAGAGCCTCAGACTAAGAAAAATAAGCGCTTCATTTTATGGCTTTTCTTAACCTCAGCTAACGCCCAATTAAGGGGTGAACAACGCTACCACCCATACCTAAAGCATTGTGCCATAAACACTAAATTTGAAGTAGAAGCAAAAATGCCAAGCGTTGTGAATCCCTCTTAAATTGCTTGTTAGTTGATAATTTCAAATAGCGCACCTTGCCAAAGCCCAAGAATTCCAGCAAAAACAAAAACTAACAAACTACCGATGAAAGGGAATATATAGTCAGTAACTGCGGGAGTCATTGTGGTAAACCGAATAATACCAAAAATCTGATATTTGATGATCTTCCACCAATAAACTTCGATAGTGCGATTCTCGACTATGACACCACCACTTTCATCCTGACCTTTTTCCTCCTGGAAACTAAGTGTCCAACCATTAGCTTTCATTTGATAATACAAACTAGCATTATTTAAGTAGTCCCCACTACATTGCGAACGCGCTAACTGAATCAAATATGTATCGCAATAGCGTCCCATTTCCCTACACCAGAGGTTTTTGAAAGTACAGGATTCATATTCGAAAAAGTACACTATAAATCGATAAAAGAAGTACGCCCATATACACCACAAAAACCAAAATGTAACTTCTGGTTTATCGAAACCACTAAAGCTAATACCGACAACGCTCAGTTGCGATATTTTGACTTGGGCTAGAAAGCAAAATAGCAGAATACCACTTACCGTATATAAATTTCGACGCTGTCGAATAAAGCCTTCGTTCATGGTTGCAAATTACTCCTTTCAACTAACGCCCGGCTAAGGGGTTGACAACGCACTGCCGAACTAAAAAAACACACCTTAAACACTGAATTTCAATTTTGCACTAAAGTCGCCACGCGTTGGCAATCCCTCTTGAGCCGTTTGTTATGCCTGTGTCGAGGATGCTTGCAGATAGTCATCACTTACTTCAAGTTCATAAACCGTTTTTGATTTTACTAAGCAATCACGCATTTTCTGACGGAAATATTGATACTGCTTATCTGCTATGTCATGATCTTTTTCCCACAGTTCTCGACTTGGCCATTGTGCATAACCAACTAGAACATTAGGGTTTTCAGATATGTGTAATCTGGAACCGAAGCTACCACAATATTTGTAAATTACTTTTGTTACTTCAAGCCATGCTTCTCGAAACTCAGCCTGTTTTCCGTCTTTAATTTCAAACTCATAAACTGCGATGAACATTCTTATCTCCATAAGGCATAACGCCCGGCTAAGGGGTTGGCAACGCACCACCGAATTCAAAAAACACACTGTAAACACTGAACTGCAATTTTGCACTAAAGTCGCCACGCGTTGGCAATCCCTCTTGAGCCGTTTGTTATGCAAATTCAATGAGATAAATCGACTTTACACGACCAAAAACCACAATTGCAATGGCTGAGTGATTCAAGAATCAACCCAAGCAAGAACTGCGATAAATAAGCCGCCAAAACAAAGTTCACCTTTCAACAACAAACCAAGCTTTTGAATCAGGAAAACTCAACAAGCAAGACTTTCAGAAAATGCGAAATGCTCGATTAACTTGCCCTTTCCACACTTTGCGCCCGCTAAATTCACAACAAACCAGCACCAAAACTCATTGAGGCAAACAAAGAAACTTGCCTGTTTTACGGTTTGAGTTGACCACGAATTTGAAGGCGAAAATGCTTATTTGCCGACAACATAAAACGAATGGCCGGAGAAATCCCAAACGATTGAGCCCCTCAATTTACCTGAGTTGCATAACGCCCGCTTAAGGGGCAGCCAACACTACTACCAACTTACTGCATAACACCGTAACCACAAAAACCAACGCATAGTGAAAATGCCACGCGTTGGCTGTCCCTCTTGAAGCGTTTGTTAGCTTTTAGTTGCACCCTCCAGCCATGAATTCATTCGAGCAATATAGTTATCAAGTTCTGCATTTTGCGAGGTAGATGTATCTAAAGTTGACTCCCAATACTCTAAGTCAGATTGATAATGAGGCTGAGGATGGATGTTTTTGTAGTCAAAGAACATAAAATCTAGTTTAGCCATGAAGTAGAGATCATTGAACACTATTATCTCGACAATGTTTTTATAAAATACATCTAAATCAAAGAAATCATTAAAGATAACACTAAGTATATGAGGTACTTTATGTCTTTCGACATCTATATTTTTAATACCAAGGTGGCTACTCATTGCATCTATTTGATACTTATTTCCAACTTCAACCTGACGATAAAGTATATCAAAATAAATAGAGTTTTTTGCCAATGGCGTGATAAGCTCTTCAAACCAACTTACAATTTCCATGCGTTTTTCTGTGTCGTAAGGAAACCTTTTGTAAGTTATAACGTTGTCTCCCTCCAGTATATAATCCTCTTCACTAAGAGCTAGTTCCCGAAGACTATTAAATTTTTTAACAAACGAAGGAAAAAGAAAGTTTGGAGCAACTTCTTCAATTATTAACTCACAAGTCTGTTCTAACTCTTTTCTCTTTGTTTTTGCTAGGGACAAAGAATTGTTAATCTCTTCTTTTATTTGAGAGATTCGCTCAGCTTGTTCTTTTGTTAGACTTGTATTTGAAAGCTGCTCATCCAGATCCACTTTTAGTAATTGTTTAAATAGCACCTTTATAACTGAGATGTACTCTTCCAAATGAATTCGTTGAACAGTGAGACCATTACCTTGGTGGTATAGCTTATTTCTAATTCCATGGAAAAACTCAATTCGTGCTAAATCTTTTAAGCTGATTCCTTGTCTACTATTTTTGACGCCCTCAACAACATCATGGAACCCCTTACGAATTATGCTGTAACGTTCATCTTCCGACGTTGTAGCTCCTGTTATTTTCTTAGGAAGACCTAAATAGGTCTTTAGTAACATTTCTGCTCCAACATCCAATAAAAGGAAAGCAATTAAGTTATCTTCTTCTCTCTTTTTGCTTGCATGGTTGACAGCCTCACTCACGATTTTTACGGGAGCTTTTTGCCAAGCTTCTAAATTTTTTTTACTCATCGACTTTCATCTCTAATCTAATCAAAGCTAACGCCCGCTTAAGTGGTGAGCAACGCTACCACAAAACTCAATTATTGCACCGTAAACACAAAAGCTAAATCAAACTAAAACCGCCGAGCGTTGCGAATCCGTCTTAAAGCGTTTGTTATATGCGTACTAAATGGATCGTCGACTTTTAACCCAATTGTCTTTTTTTACAATGATACCAAGCTTATTGATGTCGCTATTTAATCTCATACTCGGTTTATCAAAAGCATCTTCGGGTGTTAACCCATTTCTAAGACGGGTACAAACCGTTGAATAAGTAACCTTTGGGTTGATACGAGCATATGCACTACGTATAGACGGGTAATGAACTTGGTTAACAGTAACAGATTTCGAATTGCCAAACCCTTCGCCGTGACCTTCCAAGGACTTCTTAACTATTGTTTGGTAACCGTTCTTATCCACCCACTCGAAATCAATAATATTAAACTGACGAACACCAATAGCGTCTTTGCCCCATACAACGTAATAGGGATTAGCCTCATCGTGTAGAGTAATTTCTTGGAGTTTTTTCCCCCCAGACATACCACTAGCGCGCCAAAGATCCCAACCACATTGCTCTGAATAGGAATACATTGAACTAGCAGAAGTTTCAGAGACCGATGCTACCTTTCCTGAAATTACTTTATTACCATCACGAACCGTTGGATGTGGATAATTTATATATTGTTTTTCCAACCAATCACACACAGCCACGTCTATCAACTTGTCAGTTAAAATTGATATATGAAGAGAATTCGACTCAACCCAAGAATAATCTATGCCACTATTTTTGCATGTAAACAATAGCTTTTGATAAAAATCGGCTGCTTTCATCTTTCCATATTGCTCAATTACCAATAGAGCATATGGTCTCAAAAACTCAATTAATCCTTTACTCATAACTTCCCTCACTTGAAAGCATATAACGCCCGGCTAAGGGGTTGACAACGCACCACCGAACTCAAAAAACACACCGTAAACACTGAACTTCAATTTTGTACTAAAGCCGCCACGCGTTGACAATCCCTCTTGAGCCGTTTGTTAGGCCAACCAATTGACACCGACACTTTCACAACCAAAGAACGAGCTTTTTTGTAAACTTGAAACAAACTAACCGATTCATTTATAAACCAAAATGCCAAATCAGCAAAGAAACAAAAAACTCAAATTGAGCGGTTTGGAAGAAAAGTGACGAGCGTAGCATGCTCGGCGGACGTTTGGATGCTGAAGGTTATTTTGCCGCTAAATTCACAACGAAAAGCAACCCAACACGATCAAGAAACAACAAATATGTGATAATTATTTATTGCTTAAGTCCAGCAATGAGAACATGGAATTCACCGTTCAATTCAAACCCGATTTAGCTGATAAAAACTCACTTTGCCTAACGCCCTGTTAAGGTGTGAGCAACGCAATACCGAAGCTCTCGCATAATACCTTAATCACTTAAACCAACGCATGGTAAAAATGCCACGCGTTGCGAATCACTCTTAAACAGTTTGTTAAATGCCTTTACATCCCACTTTTCTCAATAACTTCTAACAAAAGCAATATGAATGTTAATAATTTTATAGCCAAATCAAGCAATAACGCCATCACTTCTTCTCCTAATTACGTTTCGACATAATTAGGTTACAACTGGAAAACTATTTTCTAGTGGGGGGAATTTCGACACTTGATAAGTTCAGCATTAACGACTTTTCCGAAACTACTCGTAAACGATGATCAAAAAGTCGACGACCTTGTATCGACGGGTTAACTTCAAACAACGTCAACTTTGCGTCCGAATCTTCTACAACATCCTTAAGCCAATGACTGTAACCACGACATGCCGAGATGATGTCCAAAGGTATACTGTTTTTATCTAACAAGCCGATACCAACCGTAGCAAAAGAGAAAGCCAGATGAAGTACTGGCTTAAAGGGAGAAAACACCTCTTTCCGAGCTCTTTCTCTTACATCAACGCCATAATCTTTCCATCTATCCCATAAAACGCACATTTCAGTACCAGTCAAGCTGTGTATTTGTATCCAAGATACAGCTCGAAAGACTTTATCAACCAAGATTTTATTTGCAGTTTCTAATCGAGCTTCGAATCTTCGCAATGCAACTTTAGAGAAGTCTTCGCAAGCAAACCCTTTGTAGCCAGTCATATCGACAGGCTTGTAACCGTCTTGTCGGGCACCAAGGTACATAATTGAGTCAATTAACTGGTTTCTCTTTTCAAAGCTTCTTTCAGTCTGCTCTGGATACACAAGTATCGCAAAGAATGCTGCGGCTCCAATTATGTCATTCGATACTTCGATATTCATACAACCTCTGGCATTTAACGCCCGCTTAAGGGGCAGACAACGCTACTACCAACTTTCCGCATAACACCGTAATCACCAAAACCAACGCATAATAAAAATGCCGCGCGTTGGCTGTCCCTCTTGAAGCGTTTGTTATGTGCTAATTACGGTATATTGCATTAATAAAGTCAGCACAAATAGTAAGTGTAAGAAAACCTTGGGGAGCAATTGTATTACTACCGTGAGCATACTCATTTCTAATGTAAGGCATTGAATTAATTAATATTGATGTATATTCACCTTCAATTAATTCTGGCTCAATGACACTTAAATTGATGCCTACGTCGTTCCGCATTTGTGCCCTATGTTTATTTTTCTCTTTAATCCTTTGATGAATTTTAAAATCGTCATCGACAACCCACTGATTTTCAACAGCATAAGATAATAGCTTTTTTAAACCCCACTTAGGTTTACCTGTTTTCACTTTTAGAGCGTACTCCAATGAAGTAATCGCGTGAAATTCAGCCACAGGTATAAACCGATAAACAAACCACGAATATAACGATAAATGCTTAGAGGTAATAAAGTGATTTTTTATTTTATCTGGAACATCTTTAATTAGTTCAATTTCTGATAGTTTTTGATGAATATCTGAAAGTTCTTTTTCTCTAAGATCACCAAGTTCCGTGTCAAAAATTTTAAAATACTTTTGCCTCGTATCAGGTAACATTACTTCGCTAAGTTTTTTGAATTCTTCCACCAATTTCTCCTTTGCACATAACGCCCGGCTAAGGGGTTGACAACGCACCACCGAACTAAAAAAACATACTGTAAACACTGAATTTCAATTTTGCACTAAAGTCGCCAAGCGTTGGCAATCCCTCTTGAGCCGCTTGTTAGCTGCGGCACTTTAGCTGGAGATTTACTATCCAACGGCCTAATTTAAAACACATTATTGCTTTCAAGCGACAAAGTAAAACGGACAACTGAGAAACTAAAACCTAATCCACGAAAAGCACTTGGCAAAGAAGAAATAACAGGAAAACTGACGAGCCTCTAAGACTTAAATTTACAAAGAATTCTTTCGAAGAAGCCAACAACCAAGTGCACGAAATCCATTTAAGCGCGAAAGAGCCTCAAAACCAAAGAAGCCACACCAAAGAAATAAGCAAACACACCACTTCCCGTAAGAAGACTTCGGCTAGTTCAACCGCTTCACGAACAGTGCCACTGGCGAGATACGTGGAAAAGTGTTGACTTTCAGGTGTAAAGCTAGAGCCTCAGACTAAGAAAAATAAACGCTTAATTCTATGACTTTTCTTAACCTCAGCTAACGCCCGCTTAAGGGGCAGCCAACGCTACTACCAACTTTCCGCATAACACCGTAATCACAAAAACCAACGCATAGTAAAAATGCCACGCGTTGGCTGTCCCTCTTGAAGCGTTTGTTATAGCGTGTTTAGTTCAGTAAACGTTCTGAAACATCTGGTGGCATAACCGCCGAAAGAAGCACAGGAACAGATTCAAGAGTTACAGTACCATCCTTGATCTTGCGTTTAATATAAGCAGGATACTTTTCTGGTAGATATGTATCTTGAAACCACATTCTAAACTCAGACAATACACCAATGGGATACGCATTAATTTCAGGATCTAACTGTCGGTAAGATTCTGGATATTTATGTACTATTTTAATTCGCTCACCATATGTTGCCTCAAAGTTTTGCTGCTTCCAAAACTTAGCCCAATGAGAACCTAAACTACCATCTGGCATAATTGAGTCATCAACAACAATATTGTTACGAATAAGAGAAGCAATGATAGTCGTTGCTTCATCAAACATCGTGAAATAACCCCTAGGACATTCATTATTAAGAACACGTTCTTGAAATAGTTTCCAGCTTTCAGAGATTAAATCTTGTTCGTTGTAATCTAGACGATCATAGATGTATTTACGTAAACCTAGTTTTGCAGCCTTGCGGTAATTGCGGACAGCCTCTGGCTTTGTTACTTGCGCATAATGTGCATAGTAGTCCGTAATAGCCATCACTATCTGCTCTGGAACAGCATGAATTACACCAGTAATCGAGTTTTTACTATCAATTTCTACGTATAAGCTATCGGGAACTGAATCAGATTCTGTCCATTCTTTAATTAGTTCCGTAAGCTGTTGACCACGAACTTTACCTTGAGCTTCGCCAGCAGACCAATCTTGTGCCAGCTGGATAATTGAGCTTGGAGCTAAACCACAAAACTTGGCTAATCCTTGAAGTGAAAGAAATGTTTCACCATTAGGCAAGACGCCCATACTGATATTGTCAACTTCCTGAATTTTTACAGGGACTAAATCTAAGAGTTGCTGCCTCATACCTTTCTCCATGTAGGTAGTGTGGATATGCATTGTAATTGATACGATACGTTTTTCACATTCTTTGATAAATAAAAGTCAATTCGTGAGATACAGATGTTTAGCGCTATAACGCCCGGCTAAGGGGTTGACAACGCACCACCGAACTTAAAAAAACACACTGTAAACTCTGAATTTCAATTTTGCACTAAAACCGCCAAGCGTTGGCAATCCCTCTTGAGCCGTTTGTTATAAC
>NZ_CAWPIM010000025.1:0-9387 GCF_963888245.1 Vibrio sp. B4-6 | reverse complement strand
CGTGGAAGACATAAAGCAATGCCTAAGTCGTCCAGAACACATTGCGAAAATTCTTGTACTAGATATCAAAGGTATCGAAGTACTTGAAATATAACAAACAATTTAAGAGTGATTCCCCACGCTTGGCGTTTTTGGTTTGGGTCAAGTTTAGTGTTTACGGTGTTCAAGTTAAGTGTCGTGGTTGCGTGGCTCACACCTTAATTGGGCGTTATATTCTTGGAGGTTTAATGGGAAAATTAGAGTTACCTAAAAAAGCGAAAGAAACGTTAAGATATTTATTAAATGACCATGGGGAAGTCGTATATAGTTCATCAGAAACGTTAAAGAAAGGTGATATCTATCTTATGGGGTTAAATCCTGGCGGATCTGGCTTTATTTCTATTGGTGATCATATTGATCAAATGCTAACTAGAACTGAAAATTCGTACTTAGATGAGGCTTGGGTTAATGGTATTTCTAAATATGAAGTAGGTCAGGCTCCTTTGCAGAAAAGAGTTAGTTGGCTGATGGAACAACTTGGTTATGATGTTCGTGATGTATGTTCTACAAATTTAATATTTACGACTTCGAAGTCTTCAAATGAACTTTGTTTCGGCTTGGCTGGAATTTGTTGGGCATTTCACGAAAGTGTTTTGGAAATTGTGCAGCCTAAATTGATAATTACTTTTGGCAATGCTGAAACATCTGCTTCACCATACTTTTTCTTAAAAAGTTTGTTTAAAGGCAATGAAACTACTATCGCTTCTGGTCATGGTCAATGGGTGTGTAAAACGTTTAATACAAAGATAAACGGTAGGGAAACCTGTATTGTGGGATTACCTCATTTAAGTTATTACAATCCGCAAGGAAAAACAGAAGTGGTGGATTGGCTCAAAGAAAAACTACGAATATAACAAACGGTTCAAGAGGGACTGCCAACGCGTGGCGGTTTTTGTTCAAATCAGCATTTGTGATTACGGTTGTTATTTTAGGTCCAGTGTTTTGCGTTGTCAGCCCCTTAACCGGGCGTTATGCAACTCAGGTAAATTTAGGGGTTCAATCTTTTGGGATTTCTCCGGCCATTCGTTTTGTGTTGTCGGCAAATGAGCTTTTTTACCCTCAAATTCGTGGTTAACTTAAACCGTAAAACAGGCAAGGTTCTTTGTTTGCCTCAATCAGTTTTAGCGCTGGCGCGTTGTGAATCTTGCGTTCGCAAAGTGTGGAAAGGGCAAGTTAATCGATCATTTTGCTTTTGCTGAAGTTTTCGCTCGTTGAGTTTTCCTGATTCAAAAGCTTGGTTGGTTGCTGAAAGGCGGACTTTGTTTTCGCGGCTTACTTATCACAGTTCTTGCTTGGGTTGATTCTTGAATCACTCAACCATTGCAATCGTGGCTTTTGATCGAGTAAAGTCAGTTTATCTTATTGAATTTGCATAACAAACGGCTCAAGAGGGATTGCCAACGCTTGGCGGTTTTAGTGCAAAATTGAAGTTCAGTGTTTACGGTGTGTTTTTTGAGTCCGGCGGTGCGTTGTCAACCCCTTAGCCGGGCGTTAGTTTCTATGAGTACAGTAATAAAATAAAAGGGTAATAATGATATTTGTTGAGTATAAAAAGTGCCCAGTATGTGTTGGTAGTGAAGTTCATCTAAATACTTGGGACTTAATGGAATGTCCGCAGTGTAACCTGATGCTGTCGATGGCGATGCCTGCAACCGCGACAGTGTTAAAAGAACGAGGAAAAGGTGAGTTTAGGTTCGAAGATGTAACTTTCAATTCTATGTGTAGTGACTTAGTTCTTGCTCCTTCGAGTGATCGTAATCCTGTATTGCCTGATGATAAGCATTGGTTCAGTTCGACTCGTGGAATTGAAGAATACTTAGAACCTGAAGGTAATACTGAAAAAGATAAAAACTATACACTGTGGACATCATTCAAAGATGAACTAGTTAATAAATTGGGTACTTTTTCACGTGATGAACTGTCAGATGCTTGGTCTTCTAAAAGCAATCGTACAGTATTTTATAAGGAATCACTTCTCCCTTTGGTTTCTAAAGAATTAGGTTTATTTCATGGTAATGAAGAGTTTACAGTTGACTATGTTATGTCTAAGTCATTCTATGACGATGTTTATGTTCCTCAAATACAAATTGAATCAGAGAATGATATTCGAACTGCAAATCAAGAAATGAACAAGCTATGCAGATTGAATTCGCCTCTGAGAGTATTGGTAACTGTCTTTGATGGTTGGGATGGCTCAAAGAACCAAAAAATTTATGACTATCTAAGAACATGGCAAAAAACAATAGAAGCTCATGGTTCTATGAATATGGGTGAATTCTCAGGTGTCATTGGTGTATTGATCGGCTCATATCATAATAAAGAACTTACCTATTACTCAGTTGCCTTTTGGAGTAATGGAACATTAAGGCAACCTTTAAGGGCATTACAGAGCTTTTGTTTAGAACGAAACTAACAAACAATTTAAGAGGGATTCCCAACGCTTGGCATTTTTGCTTCTACTTCAAATTTAGTGTTTATGGCACAATGCGTTAGGTTGGGTGGTAGCGTTGCTCACCCCTTAATTGGGCGTTAGTTTTTTCAGGTCAAATCAATACAAACGTAGTTGGTCGATAAAATGAAAAATAAAAATGGTTATGTAAGTGTTAGTGGCTCCGAGATTTATTACGAGCTTTCAGGTAATCATGACGGCAAGCCATTATTGATGCTTCATGGCGGTCTTGGTTCGTTGAATGAGTTAAGTTCAATTCATAAATATGTTGCTGCTGACTATCAATTGATAAGTATAGATTTCCGTGGTCACGGAAAGTCCCTTTTAGGCAATCGTCCACTTAATTACATGCAATATCAACAAGACGTTCAGCATGTTCTTAGCTATTTGGGTATTGAGAAATATTCGATTTTTGGTTTTAGTGACGGTGGTATCGTAGGTTATCGTTTAGCAATACAAGAACCGGAGAGAGTATCTTGTTTGGTGACACTGGGTTCGCAGTGGCGATTAGAGGCAGATGATCCATCAGTTGAATTACTAAGTGGTTTGACGGCTGAATTTTGGGCATCAAGGTTTGCCGATGATGTTGCTTTATATGAGGCGTCAAATCCTAAACCGGATTTCCCTAAACTCGTAGACGCTGTAAAAGCAGTCTGGCTTGACACAACAGAATCTGGCTACCCACATGAGTTAGTTGAAAAAATCCGTTGCCCGACATTAGTAATGCGAGGTGATAATGACTTCTTGTTTTCGTTGGATGAGGCAGCGGCTTTAAAGTCGAAAATTGTAGGTTGTAGTTTTGCCAATATTCCATTGACAGCACATTCGTCGCATCAAGAATCACCGGAATTGGTGGGTGAAATGTTAGAGCAGTTCTTGTTGCAACACAAAAACTAACAAACGGCTCAAGAGGGATTGCCAACGCGTGGCGGCTTTAGTTCAAAATTGAAGTTCAGTGTTTACAGTGTGTTTTTTGAGTTCGGCGGTGCGTTGTCAACCCCTTAGCCGGGCGTTAGGCAAAATGAGTTTTTATCAGCTAAATCGAGTTGGAATTGAACGGTAAATTCAAGGTTTTCTGGCTTAAGTTAGGCAATAAATAGTCATCACATATTTGTTGTTTCTTGATCGCGTTGGGTTGCTTGTCGTTGTGAATTTAGCGGCAAAATAACCTTCAACATCCAAACGTCCGCCGAGAATGCTACACTCGTCACTTTTCTTCCAAACCGCTCAATTTGAGTTTTTTGTTTCTTTGCTGATTTAGCGTTTTGGTTTATAAATGAATCGCTTAGTTGGTTTTCAGTTATCAAACAAGCCTTGTTCTTGGGTTTTGAAAGTATCGTTGTCAATCGGTTGGCCTAACAAACGGCTCAAGAGGGATTGCCAACGCGTGGCGGCTTTAGTGCAAAATTGAAGTTCAGCGTTTACAGTGTGTTTTTTGAGTTCGGTGGTGCGTTGTCAACCCCTTAGCCGGGCGTTATGTTGCCCCGATAAATTTGGAAATCTAGAGTTCGAAAATGATAAGAAAGTACAATTCACATGACTTAGATTCGGTTCTTGAAATCTGGCTTGAAGCCTCTGTTAAAGCGCATGATTTCGTCCCGGCGAACTTCTGGGGATCTCAAGTTGAGAACATGCGTAATATTTATATTCCTGCTTCAGAAGTCTTCGTTTATGAAATTGAGTCGAAAATAGTTGGTTTTTACGCGCTGTATGAAAGTACTTTGGCTGCCATATTCGTGTTTCCTGAATTTCAGGGTAAAGGCATCGGTAAGCAGTTATTAAGTCATGCCAAAGCTCAAAGGGCGATCTTGAGCCTTTCCGTATACAAGGAAAATCAGGCTAGTTATCAGTTCTATTTGTCTCAAGGTTTTGCAGTCGTCAGTGAGCAACTAGACGAGCATACGGGACACCCAGAGTACACAATGAGTTCGGGCACATAACAAAGCGTTTAAGTGGGATTTGGCACGCGTGGCATTTTCGGTTTGCGTTGGGTTCAGTGATTAAGTCGCTGTGCGGTAGCTTTTGTATTATGTGCCTGCACCCCTTAACGCGGCGTTATGTTTACTTGTATTTCAGTGGCTTAAAGTTTCTTCGATCACTGTTCTTTGTCCCTATGGCAGTTCGTTCGAGTTACTTCAGCAAATCCGCATTGTCGGCCCAAATTCTTGAATCTCTCAGCCCGTAAAACATGTCAATATTCGTGGGTTGCTTCATTTTCAGGTCGTGGCGGTTGGTTTTAAGTGTCACTGGCTCTAAGTCGCTTTGAGTGTATTTGCCAAGTAGCATGTTGGCTTGGCAGTTGCCTCGGCAATTTGCCATTGTTCTGCGCTTTGGTTGGAAAGAGAGGGCGCTTGTTGAGCGTTTATCGGGTTGCCTCATTGGGCAGGGAAGTGGACTTACGCGCTTTGTGTTTCGTGCCTTTGGCGGCCAAGTGAGTTTGAGCTTGTGATTCACTTCTTGAAATGCGGTCAAGAATGCAGTTCTTTGCCAAATAAATCAGTCATTTGTGGTAAAACATAACAAACAATTCAAGCAGACCCTCAACGCTCGGCGATTTTGGTTTGCGTTGAATTTCGTGTTGCCGAGCAATGCGGAAAGTGAGCCAGTGCGTTTCGGGCTACTTAATTGGGCGTTATGCGCCAAAGATAGGGTTAACATCCATACTCTTATGCAAGATACGAATTACCTCAATATTCTGGCTACCAACTTGACGGTAAAAAATTACGTGACTACCTTGCGGAAACTTTCGATAACCGTCTCTGATTTCATCGCAAGTCTTTCCGATGTCAGGGTTTTCAGCAAGCAACCAAAATGAATCATCAAATTGTTTCAAATATATATTTCGTTGTTCTCGTCCCCAACGGCGTGAGGTAAACAAGGCAATATCACGTAAATCAGTTTTAGCCTTATTAGTTAGTTGAAATGGTTTCATTTTCTTTCTTCGCTATCTAGTTCATTGATGAAAGAATCAAGATCATAATCAGCAGTTCCACTTTCTTCGCCTTCAACGAGTAACTGGCGTAAAGTGTTCAATTTGGTTTCTTGCGTCTCCAATAAGCGTAAAGCAGAACGAATCACTTCACTAGCAGAGCCATATCGTCCGCTTTGGATCTGACCGGCAATAAATCCATCGAAGTGGTCGCCAAGAGTAATACTTGTATTTTTAGCCATGATATAATCCTCAGTACCAATTAATACCTAATTATGGTACTAAATTGACGCGGGCGCAAGGCGCATAACAAAGCGTTTAAGACGGATTCCCAACGCTTGGCATTTTCGGTTTGCTTTGAATTTAGTGTTTACGGCACAATGGGTTAGGTCTGATGGTAGCGTTGCTCACCACTTAACGCGGCGTTATGTGTATTTGGAGATCGAGGTATGGAACATAACTTTGAACGGTTAAAAGAGCACATTTTACCTTTGTCCAACTCAAGTGAGTTTCATCTCGCAAAGAATGAATGGTTGCTTGTTGGTGTAGAAATTCAGGAAGACTTTGACTGTTGCCCTTGTGGTCAGCCGATAAAAGAGCTTTGTTATATTAAAAATCAACTAAACGGCAATAAAACTTACGTAGGGAATGTGTGTGTAAACAGGTTTATCGGCATTGACACTGGTAACTTATTTGCAGGTCTCAAACGCATAGCCAAAGATGTAAATGCTAATGCCAACGAAGATCTAATTATCCATTCTTATAGACTAGGTTACATATACGAAAGTGAGTACCACTTTTTGATGAAGACAAAACGTACACGTAGTCTTTCGGAAAAGCAGCTTGCTTGGAAACAAAAAATTAACCGCCGCATACTCAATCATACAGTGGTAAGAAAAGACACATAACAAACGCTTCAAGAGGGACAGTCAACGCGTTGCATTTTTATTATGCGTTGATTTTTGTGGTTATGGTGTTATGCGGAAAGTGAGTAGTAGCGTTGTCTGCCCCTTAAGCGGGCGTTATGCCTTTTGGGAGAAAATATGCAGTTTTACAAAGCAGATGAGTATCAGGCATCTTGTGAAAATCTCTATCGTAAGTATGAACTTCAGATAGCCGCTTTACTTCCAAGCGCAACAATTGAACATATTGGAGCTTCTTCTATCCCTAATGCTGTATCTAAGGGAGACCTAGACATACTTGTTGGCGTCAACGGTAACGAGCTAGAAAAAGCAGTGAAGTTACTTTCTACATTAGGTTTCAATGAAAAATCCAATACGTTAAGAACTCCAGAGCTTTGCATGCTAGAACATAGCTCAGGTGAAGATGTCGCTTTTCAAGTCGTAGCGAATGGCTCAGAGTTTGACTTCTTTGTGAGGTTTAGGGACAAGCTACGTGAAAGCCCTGAGTTGGTCCAACAATACAATGAACTCAAAATGTTTTGTACAGGTTGGACTCAAGAAGAGTATCGTCGAAAAAAGTCAGCTTTTATTGAGCACGTTTTAGGACAGGCATAACAATAAATTTAAGAGTGATTCACAACGCTTGGCGCTTTCACTTCAAGCAAGTTTAGTGTTTATGGCACAATGCCTTAGGTAGGGTGGTTAGCGTTGTTCACACCTTAATTTGGCGTTATGGCTCCCAAATTGAGTTGGTCACGAATGTCGATAAATTGGTTCAAATTGGAGTACCATTCTGTGATTACACTGATTTGAAGAACACGATGACAATTCCAATTAAAAATGTATCTAGTACGGAAATTTCTTGCTCAAACTGTCAGGCTTGCTGCTGTCGTTTAGAGGTCATGATCATTACAGATACAGGTGTGCCAGAGCAACACATTGCTTTCGACCAATGGGGTGGGGAAACCATGCTACGTTTGGCGGATGGTTGGTGCTCAGCTTTAGACCGAGAAACATTCATGTGCACGATTTATGAGAATCGACCTTGGATTTGTCGAGAGTTTGAAATGGGCTCTTATGAATGTCGAGATGAAAGGTCAGATTTACCTTGAAAGTTTTGTTCGATAAATCAGAGAGTTGTTAGCCATAACAAACGGTTAAAGAGGGACTGCCAACGCGTGGCGGTTTGTGTTCAAATCGGCCTTTGTGATTACGGTGGTTATTTGGAGTTCAGTGGTTTGCGTTGTCAGCCCCTTAACCGGGCGTTAAGTGTTTCTTGAGTTTGGGAGTACAAATGAGTAAATATTATCCACCGATATTTCTACAAGAACAATTTCATTGTGTTCAATGTGGAGTATTCGCAAGTCAATATTGGAATAAGATTTTTCTTCGTAATCAAAATGGTAATTTTCAGAATACAGAGTTTTCATATAATAAATGTTGTCATTGCAATGAAATTTCTTTTTGGTTTCAAGGTAGAATGATTGTGCCCTCAGAAGCACCAGTACCCCCTCACCACCAAGATTTACCTGAAGTATGTACTTCAGATTATAACGAGGCTAGGGACATTGTTGCGCGATCTCCTCGAGCTGCCGCAGCTTTACTTCGCTTAGCTATTCAAAAACTGCTTATTGAATTGGGTGAAAAGGGTAAAAATATTAACGATGACATTGGTTCACTAGTTACCAAAGGTTTGCCCATCGAAGTTCAGCAAGCATTAGATTATTGCCGAGTAATAGGTAATAACGCAGTGCATCCAGGAGAAATTGATCTAAATGACAACCCAGAAGTAGCAAATAGTCTGTTTGAAATGATTAACTTTATTGTTGAGGTGACAATTTCTCAACCTAAAAAAGTGGCAGCGCTTTATCATATCCTTCCTGAGGGAGTGTTGAAAGCTGTGGAAAAACGGGACAGCGTCAAATAAACACTTAACAAACGCTTCAAGAGGGACAGCCAACGCGCGGCATTTTTACTATGCGTTGGTTTTTGTGGTTACGGTGTTATGCGGAAAGTTAGTAGTAACGTTGGCTGCCCCTTAAGCGGGCGTTAGCCCTATAAGAGGATAATTATGAAATCTGCGGTTCTTGTTATCGATGTTCAATCGATTTTATTCGATCCCGAACCACAACCATTTGAGTCTAAAGTAGTCTTAGATAAGATTAATGAAGTGACCAAATGGGCTCGGAATACGGCAGTTCCAGTTGTTTTCATTCAGCATGAGCAGCTCAATTCTGTGATCGAATTTGGTTCCGATGGTTGGAAGTTGCAGTCGACGCTTGTGACTCAAGTGGACGATTATTTTGTTCGCAAGACAACACCTGATTCGTTTTTGAATACAAACCTTCAAAGTCTTCTGACAGAATTAGGAATCGACAATGTAATCGTCTGTGGTTATGCGTCTGAGTTTTGTGTTGATACGACCGTTCGCAGGGCTGCTGGGTTAGGTTATTCGGTTACGTTGATATCGGATGCTCATACAACCCACGATAAATCGCATGCTACCGGCGCTCAAATTCGTGCGCATCATAATGCAACATTGCCCAACATTTCGAGCTTTGGTGTAAAGATAGACGCAATTGAAGTAGGTAGCCTTTTGGCATAGGGCTAACAAAGCGTTTAAGACGGATTCCCAACGCTCGGCGTTTTCAGCTTACTTTGGGTTAAGTGTTTATGTCACAATGGTTTAGGCAGGGTGGTTGGCGTTGCTCACCACTTAACGCGGCGTTATGTGAATGGAGAAAATAATGTCTACAGTTCCTGAATCAAAAGATGAGTTGCTCACAGCTATAAATTCTATATTCCCGAAACTTATGGACGACTATCTGAGTGTTCCTGCATCAATGGCACGTAAGTGTGAAATTGAAGGTAACGTAAAAGGAACACAAATTAGCGTTTGTGACACTGTCGCTTATCTTATTGGTTGGGGAAACTTGGTCTTGATGCGTATTTCGGTGATTGCGAACGCTTGTTTCGGTTTATTCCGAACACCTTAACCAGCACTTTTTCTCTTTCCCTATTTTTACTCTAAGTGTTCGGATTGCGCCAGTTTTCTCATTGATTCTCCT
>NZ_CAWPIM010000024.1:0-10625 GCF_963888245.1 Vibrio sp. B4-6 | reverse complement strand
CTCAACGCGATCAAGAAACAACAAATATGTGATGATTATTTATTGCTTAATTTAAGCCAGAAAACATAGAATTTACCGTTCAATTCCAACTCGATTTAGCTGATAAAAACTCACTTTGCCTAACGCCGCATTAAGGTGTGAGCAACGCTACCACGAAACCCAACCATACCACCGTAAACACTAAACCCAACGATGGAATGAAAAATGCAATGCGTTGGGAATCACTCTTAAATGCTTTGTTAAGCATTTGTTGGTATTTGCGGAACATCGTTTGGCATTGCTGGTATTTGAACTGCCTCAACTTTGAACAAAATAGGTACAATATCCGTCCTAGCGAATATTGTTTGCGGTTTACCCCAGTAAATTGAATATAGTTGTTTCCCTCCCTCAATAGGAGTCTGAGTAACATTACCTGAACCTGTATAAAGAAATATCCAATCCCCTTGGTTCAATATTGCATCACCAAACCAGAGCAAATTATCTTTTATAGGGTAAGCCTGAGTATGGCCGAAAGGTTGATTTCCAATCATCACCCCAAACTGGCCAGTGTTTACCGTTTGATTTACATAAATTGCAATTCGCTCTAGATTTGCAACACCCCTATCTAAAATTCCCGTAATCGTAAACTCAGAAATATTACTAACTATCACTTTTGCCTCCAACTCCCGAAAACCAACTAGCCAAAAGTAAAGCCGCCCCTACCAACGCCAAGATGACAGCAAGAGATGGATTTAACTCAGGAGTTCGATAGAGCTCTATAGATATACCAATCAATGCAGTTCCAAACGTTGCTTCTAAGTTACTTTTCTTACGTAATCTGTTGACACTGTCCAAGTGATTCTTATATATCGCCGCTTTCTCTCGGCAATCGTAGTATTCGCGATTACACTCATCAATTTTTTTCTTCAACTGGCGATTTTCTTGCTGAAGTTTATTTATTTCATGGAAGTTCTGCGATTGTAGGGCTGCTATAATCTTTGCCGTAGCCTCACCACCTAACGCTTTGTATTTATTTTCAGCAAGCCCCTCCAGTACATTATGTACATACTGAAACGGTGGCGGTTCAATATTTGTTATATAGTCCGCGGGACTTGCAACCTGAGATCCTGTTGTCCCGCTAGGATCTGGTTTTGGGATATTTTCCAAGAATCCTCCTTATTGAAACATATGCTTAACGCCGCATTAAGGTGTGAGCAACGCTACCACGAAACTTAACCAAGCCACCTTAAACACAAAACCCAACGATGGAATGAAAAATGCCATGCGTTGGGAATCACTCTTAAATGCTTTGTTATATGCTACTTTATGAAACTGCTTTCTTCATTTTTTCAATAGCTGTGATCATACCATCTATCCCTTCATGAGCTGGGGTCTTATCTCCATGCTTCTTATCTAAAGTGTCAGACGCATTCTTAGCTACTGCTTCAATAGCTGCAGATAGCAACTTTGTCATTAACTCAGGTTCTTCCTGATCAAGAGCCTCGATTTGAACCTTGAAGTTCTGGTATGACTTCGCTAGAGCTTCTTTATGCGCATATTCTTGCTGCAAACGCAAAGATTCGCTTCTTCGCTTTGAAGCAAATAACGCTAACCAAAGAACTGGAATTAACAAGGGCAATTTGTATAAGATATTCGGGAGCAGTTTTGTAAAATCACTTACATCAACAAACTTAACAAACCAAAAACCTACTTCTTGGGTAATTGAAATAGCGGCAAGCAGGAATAAAGCTAGTATTGATCCATAGAATAATCTTGTATAGTTATTAATAGCATCATCAAAAGACACCTTTAGATCATAGTACGCAGATGCTAAACCTGCGCTGGTAGCGCCTGGTAATAAACTTTCAATTTCACGATTCAAAGTTTCATACTTTGTTTCCTGCTGAGCTTTGAAAGTGTCAAGATGGGCTTCACGAGCAGTAATTTCATTTTTCAAACCACCTTCATATTTACCTTCATCATTCTTCTTACCAAATACGCGCGTATGGTAGTTACCAAATTCAACCAGTTTCTCTTCTACTTCTCTTAATAAGTTCTTAATTGAATCTGAGCTAGACTCTGCTTCATCAAATGCTCTTTGGATCTCTGATGATATAGACTCATTATGTGCATCGCCATCTAGCAGTTGACTTTTATAGTTTTGAACTTTATCGAATAAAGTATCAATAGATGTGTCTAAATCGCTGATCTTAGTACTTACACTAATTTCTTCTGTGTCATCAAAATATCGCTTTTCTAGTTGTTCTATTCGTTGCTTAGCAACGTCTGATGCCTCTGCATCAGATGCTGCTTGTAATTTATGCTCCTCGATTACCCCCAAAATCATATTTGATTTTTCTTGAAATTCAGTCAATGAAGAACTGATAGTCTCTGAGTATGATAAGTAAGCAGAATTTACTGACTCAGTAACATCGCTAGAATGTACTTGATAAGGTCGTATATAGGTAAGAAGGTTATCAAGATTTGAATTCGCATTTGTTATATGACCAATATTACGATTGCTCTGATACGAACTTACCTGTTGTAGACAAACATTTGCTTGCGAATGAAAATTTGACCATGTAGATTCTGGAACTAGCTCTGGGTCACACGAACTGATTAATGAGTCAAGAAAACTAACAATTTTTTTTAGCCGCGCTATTTCTTCTACACTAGTGGTGACTGTCGTATCATCAACTTCAACTTCAAGAGTAACTTCTTTTAAGTTTTGCCATACCCCTTGAAAAGGGTGATTCATAAAACTGTTAATCCAACGACTCATCTAATTTCCTAATTATCAAATAAAACTCATACCGCATGGTAGCATATAACGCTCGGCTAAGGGGTTGACGACGCACCGCCGAACTTAAAAAACCACTGTAAACACTGAACTTCAATTTTGTACTAAAGCCGCCACGCGTTGGCAATCCCTCTTGAGCCGTTTGTTATGCTTGTGCTCAAACAAACTGCAGAACTAGACAACCAATTAATGCGGGTAAACCTGCGATAAAGAGAACCAAGCCTGTTTGGTAGTTAGCTCGATAATGCTCAACTTGCTCTTCTTCAAAATCATGTCCCTTTACCATTTTGTATACTTTATCGGTAACCGGATCATCTAATCGTGTCGTTTTGCTGTGTATACCACCTTCCCACATTAACTTTGCTAAAAGCCAAATAACAATCACGACAAAAAACAAAAAATCAGCAGGCCGCGTTGTAGCAAAAAGAGGAACATAATTAGATAAAGCGAAAACAACCAAAAAGGCCACTATATTGATTAAAAAGACTTTTCTCATCAATTTGGTCAACTTTTACTCCTAGAGCATAACGCCGCGTTAAGTAGTGAGCAACGCCACCACCTAACCTAAACCATTGTGCCGTAAACACTAAATTCAAAGCAAACTGAAAATGCCGAGCGTTGCGAATCTGTCTTAAACGCTTTGTTATGAGGTTTTCTCACCACGCCCTAAAAGCTCTATTGCCTCCAACACGGGAGATAAAAAAATGTCATATATTTCGACTACTGTCGCATAATCCTGACGCTCAATCGTTATAAATCCATCTCTACAAGCCTTACTATCTTGAGGTTGCAAGAGCCTAAACCTATCTGGTAATTCTTGAATTAGCTGATATGCCAGCATGGTTTTTTTAATTTCTTCAGTATCGAGCAAGCCAAACCTTGGAACCAACTGCCCATAAGCTGCAATATGAGGATTCTCAGGTAAGTATGCAATTCCATGAGGATTATTCGATTTGCTCAAATCCTCAATATTCGTCTTGTACGTATTAGCTACTAAACTGAGCTCTTCGATTAAGGCTCTTCTTAACGCACGGCTTTCCTGATTTACTTGTTCAATTAATAGTCCTCTATTTTGTTCACCATTTGAGCGTATTGTGGCAATCACGCCAAGAAATCCGAGTAAACCAGCAATGAATGTCTGATATTTGTCAAACCAGTCCCAGTCCATAAAACCTCATTATTATCGAAACCTCATAACGCCCGCCTAAGGGGCTGACAACGCATAACACAAAACTCAAACACAACAACCGTAACCACCGCGGCTCATTGGGACTGGAAACGCCGCGCGTTGACAGTCCCTCTTGAGGCGTTTGTTAGCTTTCGGCAAGAACAACCTCACTCTTCGTTTAACTGCCTTATTATTGACCGGTAAGTACCTCTTCTATCAACAACCCAATGAAATTCGTGACACATTTTATGATATGAACCAGAAAATGCGTGTCCACACTTACAACTAAATGTATTTTTTGACTCTAGCGTTGGGTATGCAAAGCCTTTACATCTCCGACAAAGAAGACGATTGTCCAACAGGAAGTTTTTCATTTCTCGACATTCTTTATTTAAATTTGGATTGACAAAAAACTTTAATATCTCAAGAAGCATGTTTATTTCTCCTTTATCTTGATCGATTCAAAAGCGCACTGTTATACATTGATGTAATTCGCTTATTTATGGAAGAATTTATTATTTAAAAAGTAACAGATTTTAGAAGCTAACGCCCGGCTAAGGGGTTGACAACGCACCGCCGAACTCAAAAAACACACTGTAAACGCTGAACTTCAATTTTGCACCAAAGCCGCCACGCGTTGGCAATCCCTCTTGAGCCGTTTGTTAGGCTAACCAATTGACACCTGCACTTTCAAAACTAAAGAACAAGGCTTCTTTGCAAACCAAAACAAACTAACCTATTCATTTATAAACCAAAACACCAAATCAGCAAAGAAACAAAAAACTCAAATTGAGCGATTTGGAAGAAAAGTGACGAGCGTAGCATGCTCGGCGGACGTTTGGATGCTGAAGGTTATTTTGCCGCTAAACTCACAGCGCTAAACAACCCAACGCGATCAAGAAACAGCAAATATGTGATGATTATTCATTACTTAAGTTAAGCCACAAAACATGGAATTTACTGCTCAATTTCAACTCGACTTAGCTGATAAAAACTCACCTTGCCTAACGCCCGGTTAAGGGGTTGACAACGCACCACTTAACTCAAAAAACACGCCGTAAACGCTGAATTTCAATTTTGAACTAAAGTCGACGAGCGTTGGCAATCCCTCTTTAACCGTTTGTTATGCTTATTTTTTGAGCTTCACAACTTCACCACTCAATGCAACTCCAGCTATTACGGCTCCAGCACCACATTGAAAAGTACCGTTGCTTGAAGTGAGGTTGTTTTTGTAATTTGATTTGATATTAACTACTGCATTTCCACCCTCTTTTATCGCTCTGTCTTTAAGAGCAATCATGGCAGAAAGAAAAACCCAGTTGCACGCTTCTTCATCTGTTTTATTGAAAGCGTTTGTTTTTTTACTGGTTTTAAATTCACCTAATTCTTTGAGAACTTTGCCGTAACTCTGCTCGCCAAAGTAAAATGAAACTTCAGAGCCTAATTTAGATTTAGCCACTTCGGAGCTCATTGCCTTTGTAATCGAATAATTACCCACATCATCTCTAGCAAAAGTGTTAGATGAGAAGAAAGCCAGTGATGAAAGAGCTAGAATTGTTAATTTTTTCATTGTGATATATTCCAAAATAGTTTGATTGTGACTAGAGCATAACGCCCGGTTAAGGGGTTGACAACGCACCGACAAACTCAAAAAACATACTGTAAACGCTGAACTTCAATTTTGTATTAAAATCGACGAGCGTTGGCAATCCCTCTTTAACCGTTTGTTAGGCCAACAGATTGACAACGATACTTTCAAAACCAAAGAACAAGGCTTGTTTGAAAACTGAAAACCAACTAAGCGATTAATTTATTGACCAAAATATCAAATCAGCAAAGAAACCCAAAAAACTCAAATTGAGCGATTTGGAAGAAAAGTGACGAGCGTAGCATGCTCGGCGGACGTTTGGATGCTGAAGGTTATTTTGCCGATGAATTCACAGCGATAAACAACCCAACGCGATCAAGAAACAGCAAATATGTGATGATTATTTATTGCTTAAGTTAAGCCACAAAACATGGAATTTACTGCTCAATTCCAACTCGATTTAGCTGATAAAAACTCACCTTGCCTAACGCCCGCTTAAGGGGCTGACAACGCTACTATCAAGTTTCCGCATAACACCGTAACCACCAAAATCAACGCATAATAAAAATGCCACGCGTTGGAAGTCCCTCTTGAAGCGTTTGTTATGCTTTATTACTCATTGATTAAATTGAACTTTTTCAAAATTTATTGGTTACGAGTACTTTAACTCAAAATGATAAACTTGCCTACTTTCAGCAAGCATTGTTGCCGATAAGATCCCAAACAAGTTGAAGCGAATTAGCCTGCGGGATCAAGGGGTCAACAACACAAAAGGAAGAGACCTTTCAGCAACAATTGAACCTTTTACGAACACAATTGATCAGAGCAGAGCCGGACAAAAACGCACATTCGCCGATAAACTTGCGCTAACCAAACACTGTCAGCAAGTAAGATGTTCATGAGATCCCAAACATGCTGAAGCGAAATAGCCGGTGTAATCAATGAGCAAGCAACACCAAAGAAAGAGGCCTTTCAGCAAAAATCGAACCTTTTGCGAGCACAATTTATCAGGGCAAAGTTACCGAAAAAGCACAAGTATCGTTCAACTTTCAATAACCACCAAAAAGAACAATAAACTCATAATATCAATAAATTAGAATACAAAAACGTCTAAATCAGACTAAGTTTTTCCATTAAAATTTATATATTGGCTTTGCTGAGGTTCAATAAAACATAACGCCCGGCTAAGGGGTTGACAACGCACCACCGAACTCAAAAAACACACTTAAACACTGAACTTCAATTTTGCGCTAAAGTCGCCAAGCGTTGGCAATCCCTCTTGAGCCGTTTGTTAGGCCAACCGATTGACAACGATACTGTCAAAACCAAAGAACAGGGATTTTTACAAACTTAAAACAAACTAACCGATTCATTTATAAATCAAAATGCTAAATCAGCAAAGAAACAAAAAAACTCAAATTGAGCGGTTTGGAAGAAAAGTGACAAGCGTAGCATGCTCGGCGGACGTTTGGATGCTGAAGGTTATTTTGCCGATGAATTCACAGCGATAAACAACCCAACGCGATCAAGAAACAACAAATATGTGATGACTTAAGTCCAGCCATGAGAACATAGAATTCACAGTTCAATTCAAACCCGATTTAGCTGATAAAAACTCACTTTGCCTAACGCCCGCTTAAGTGGTGAGCAACGCAATGCCGTGTTTCCGCACACCACCTAAATCACTAAAGTCAACGCATAGTAAAAATGCCATGCGTTGCGAATCCGTCTTAAAGCGTTTGTTAAACGTTTTTTTGCGAAAAATGTTCAACCACCTTCATTCCGACAACTGTATTTTTATGATCAAAGAAGCCCAAATATTTTTTCAGATCTGATGTACCGCTGCGGCTAAGAATCAATTTATTAACCATGGAACGAATGCCAAATTGGTTTACTAGTGTGTTTAGTGGCTGTCCTTTTACAGCCACCTTAAGTACACCAATACCGGCGGTGAATGTAGGAGCGTTAGAGTCTACGGAGCCAATTGTTGAATCAACGTACAAAGAGATAGATTGAAGAATTTTGGCAAATTTATTCATGTCTTTATAGCTGCCATCACTTAGTGCTTGCTGATAGCAATTTAACCAATCTCTTAGCTCTTGGTACTCACTTCTTAATTGAAGAGCCACTTTAATCATATCACTCGCTGTATTTGACTCTTGTATTACTCTGATTGGTAATGGAAGCATGTTTACATTTAATGCATATAACTCACTACCAGCATTGTGTAATGAAGCTATAGAAGCTCTTTTCTCTGAGACTAGTCGGTTTAGTCTTAGTACTGAGTCTTCGTTTGAAACCATTATTCCAGCATCAGTAAAAAAACGCTTTCTCACAGGGTGCGGTGTATATCCTTTTTCATAAACAAAACCTCTAGCCAACATCCCTGCACCACCCCATAAAGTTTGGGATAAATAACCATGAGGAGCATATCTATTTTGAAGAAAACCTACACGGTTTTCTTCGTGATCTTTCTTTAAATCTGATGTTAGACTTAAACGGTCAATAAATTCGTCTCGTGGTCCTTGCAGTCTTTTATAGTCCACTAGAAAAGGATAAGGCCGGATGACACCTTGAGATACAGCTTCTTGAAATGGATTACCTTCATGATTCCAAGCATGGATAAACTTTTCTTCAACTAAAATCTGATCACGTAAAATTATATCTGTAAGCAAATCAAACAGTGCTTCAGTATTAATGATGGCACTCAAGCTATCTTCGTAAGAATAACTGTCATTTTCTTTATCGATTGCTATGTAATGTGATTTGCTTTCGTCAATACCATCGGTTAATAATTCACCAATATTTTGCAGTGACCAATTATCCGAAATTACACTTTGACTCATTTTCGCCCCTTTAAATACTACTGCTCTGAAGTTGATAAAAACGTTTAACGCCGCGTTAAGGGGCAGACAACGCTACTACCAACTTTCCGCATAACACTGTAACCACAAAAACCAACGCATAATAAAAATGCCACGCGTTGGCTGTCCCTCTTGAACGCTTTGTTATATGACCTTACGCGCGATGATATGAACCGAATTACTGACATGACCCGAAATGGTTGAAGTTTCAGATACTTTCGACAATTCAATACTGAAGTTTGATAACAAAGCCTCAAGCTCTTTTGGCCGACTATGCCACATTTCGATACCTAAACCTGATAAAAAGTGTAGGCTTTCGATTGAACAAAACTCAGCTAAATACAATACACCGTTGGGTTTCAAAACCCGCCAGAGTTCAGATACTACTTTTTCACGAGAATCCTGAACAGGTATACAAGTCAATACTGCACATACCACTATCGCATCAAAATAATTGTCTGAAAAAGAAAATAAACCATCTTGTTGATAACGTAAATCAAGTTCAGGATATTCGGTTAGACCTCGATTAATCATCTCTTTTGATGAATCTACACCGACTAAATCCTTATAACCCAACTTCTGAAGCTGATTTGAAATACGTCCGTAACCACAACCAAAATCTAAAACTTTACCATTTCGGGGAATCGATATTAAAAAGTCTTCCACAGAAATTTCAAGATTGAAATCAACATGATCTGCAACATGATCCCATCTGATCAAAACTGGACTCCTTTAGTCATATAACGCCCAATTAAGTAGCCCGAAACGCACTGGCTGACTATCCGCATTGCTCGGCAACACGACATTCAACGCAACCAAAAGTGCTAAGCGTTGAGGGTCTGCTTGAATTGTTTGTTATGTTTTACCACAAATAACTGATTTATTTGGCAAAGAACTGCACTGTTGACCGCATTTCAAGAAGTCAGTCACACGCCAAAACTCACTTGGCCGCCAGAAGCACAAAACACGAAGCGCGTAAGTCCACTTCCCTGCCCAATGAGGCAACCCGACTTAGATTCAACAAGCGCCCTATCTTTCCAACCAAAGCGCAGAACAATGGCAAATTGCCGAGGCAACTGCCAAGCTAACATGCTGATTGGTAAATATGCTCAAAGCAACTTAGAGCCAGCTATATTCAAAACCAACCACCACGACCTGCAAATGAAGCAACCCACGGACATTTACATGTTTTATAGGTTGAGAAATTCAAGAATTTGGGCCGACAATACGGATTTGCTGAGGCTGCTCGAACGAATGGCTAAAGGGACAAAGAACAGTGATCGAAGGATATTTAAGCCATTGAAATTCAAGTAAACATAACGCCCGGCTAAGGGGTTGACAACGCACCGCCGAACTCAAAAAACACACTGTAAACGCTGAACTTCAATTTTGCACCAAAGCCGCCACGCGTTGGCAATCCCTCTTGAGCCGTTTGTTAAACGTAATTACATCAGTATATTAGAACCAATCCTTACGTCCCGTCACATATGTTTTTTCAAAATCTTCATCTGATTTAGTGAGATAAATAATAAACTCAACAAAAGCAATAACACCTATGACTATTGAAGGCAATCCAAGCAATACAAAACCAAATAAGAATGCCAGCAGCATTATTAAACCTTGTTTGGTATACCCTAAATAAAATTTATGAGCGCCTAGCGCCCCAAAGAAAAAAGCAAGCAGAGCAGCAGCAATTTTCTTCGAGGAACCTACGCTTGTAGATATCAGATAAATAGCTTTCGCTTCATCATTTTCCACAGAAAAGTCTACAGCCATTCCTGATTTAGGAAGCTGCCCTGCCTTCCATTCATTAATATTGAGTGGATAGCGAATGCCGTCTTCGCCCGAGATTAATCCAGTTCGACCCAACTCATTAAAATCGATGATGGTACCTTTCATTTACTTATGCCTCAGATAGTTAAGAATAAAGTATTCTTACCAAAGAGGATGTATATGTCTATAAATTCATACTGGTAATTAAATAAAAAATTATAACCACCGAACTATAACGACGTTTAACGCCCGGCTAAGGGGTTGACAACGCATAGCCGAACTCAAAAAACACACCTTAAACACTGAACTTCAATTTTGCACTAAAACCGCCACGCGTTGGCAATCCCTCTTGAGCCGTTTGTTAGGCCAACCGATTGACACCGACACTTTCAAAACTAAAGAACGAACTTTTTTATAAACTTAAAACCAACTAACCGATTAATTTATAAACCA
>NZ_CAWPIM010000023.1:0-10682 GCF_963888245.1 Vibrio sp. B4-6 | reverse complement strand
ACTCAAATTGCAGCGTTCAAATGTGCAGTTTGTAAACTTACATTTCTGGAATTTAACCGCTGAAAAATCGCAGTCGGAGAATTGGCAATCTTCAAACTCGACGTCGCTATATTTCTCATCAGGTGAGGAAAGCTTCTCAAAAGAAACGTCGAAATATTGCTCATTATTTTTTAAATCTATCATCGTATCCTCTGAATAGCCTAACGCCCGGCTAAGGGGTTGACAACGCACCGCCGAACTTAAAAAACACACTTAAACACTGAACTTCAATTTTGCACTAAAACCGCCACGCGTTGGCAATCCCTCTTGAGCCGTTTGTTATGCAAATTCAATGAGATAAACCGAATTTATACGACCAAAAGCCACGATTGCAATGGTTGAGTGATTCAAGAACCACCCCAAACAAGAACTGTGATAAATGAGCCGCCAAAACAAAGCCCACCTTTCAGCAACAAACCAAGCTTTTGAATCAGGAAAACTTAACGAGCAAAACCTTCAGCAAGTGCAAAATGCTCGATAAACTTGCCCTTTCCACACTTTGCGCCCGCAAAACTAACAACGCGCCAACGCTTAAAACTGATTGAGGCAAACAAAGAATCTTACCTGTTTTACGGTTTGAGTTAACCAAGAATTTTAGGGTAAAAATGCTCATTTGCCGACAGCACAAAATGAATGGCCAGAGAAATCCCGAAAGATTGAACCCCTAAATTTACCTGAGTTGCATAACGCCCGGCTAAGGGGTTGACGGCGCACCGCCGAACTTAAAAAATACACCGTAAACACTGAACTTCAATTTTGTACTAAAACCGCCACGCGTTGGCAATCCCTCTTGAGCCGTTTGTTAGCTGCTACACTTTAGCCGGAAATTGACTACCCAACGGCCTCATTTAAAACACATTATTGCTTTCAAGCGGTAAAGTAAAACGGACAACTGAGAAACTAAAACCCAATCCACGAAACGCACTTGGCAAAGAAGAAATAGCAGGAAAACTGACGAGCTTCTAATACTTAAATTTACAAAGAATTCTTTCGAAGAAGCCAACAACCAAGTGCACGAAATCCATTTAAGCGCGAAAGAGCCTCAAAACCAAAGAAGCCACACCAAAGAAATAAACAAACACACCACTTCCCGTAAGAAGACTTCGGTTAGTTCAAACACTCTACGAACAGTGCCACTGGCGAGATACGCGGAGGAGTGCTGACTTTCAGGTGTAAAGCTAGAGCCTCAGACTAAGAAAAAATAAACACGTAATTTTATGATTTATCTTAACCTCAGCTAACGCTGCGTTAAGTGGTGAACAACGCGACCACCAAACCTAAGCCATTGTGCCGTAAACACTAAAGCTGATTCAAACCAAAACTGCCAAGCGTTGTGAATCCGTCTTAAACGCTTTGTTAGCCATTTTTATGGGTTGAAGAACTCTGGATTTTTCTTTGCTAGCTTTTCTGACTGTACTTGAGTCTCTGTACCTAAAAGAAACCGACTTTCATCCCAAAGGGTATGAAGTATTTTTGTGCCCGTATTTTCTTGTTTGTTAAAATGAAAACTGTAAGTCTCCAGAAACAACTGCTCTAAATACACAGCCATTCGGTTGCTGCATTCATAGAAAGTTATATATAGTGTTTCGTCAGTATTCCATTTATTGGGAAGGTGATCATATGTAATTCTATGATGAACGTAACCTTTACCAACATATACACATAGCATTCTATATTCAAAATGGTCACCACAATAGTCTTGTTCAACCCATAGCTGATAAATCCCCATTTTTCCTTTTAGATCTTGAAGAGTTTCTGCCTTGTCTAAGGTTATCTCTTTCAGATTTTCTTCGATATTCATCTCGATGGAAACACAGAAACTGTCGTTAGCAATGTTTTTTACTAAAATAGGTATTTTGAGCTCATTGTTTACAACTTCATCAAAATCAGAATGTTCAACCTCTGAACAAATACAATCCATACTACAACCTCAGATATATTATGCTGGCTAACGCCCAATTAAGGGGTGAACAACGCCTCCACCCAAACCTAAAGAATTGTGCCATAAACACTTAATTTGAAGTAGAAGCAAAAATGCCAAGCGTTGTGAATCCCTCTTAAATCGCTTGTTAGCTTTTATCTTGATTCAAGTGATGAACTGTTAACTCATATCGAGGTAGTGCCGCTGAGTCACATTTTTCGCACGTGTAAATCCAAAGAGAGCTTGAAGTTTCTTTTTTTTCATTGAACACGGTTTCAAATTTAGAAATAGCTTCAATGCGACTGGAAGTAATTTCACTAGCTGAATTACAAGAAGAATCTGAAAGTGTAGGATCATATTCCCAAGATTTTAAACCAACACCACAAATGGTATTAGGGAATAATGCTTGTAGTCGAGAAAACTCAACTACTGGTAAGTCTAGTTTTTGGCTAGCAGGGATAGAAAGAACATCCATATTTACGTCTTTAAATGCGACAGACTTAAAAGACTCGATTTGTGCACCTTTAACTTTCAAGTATGCAGAAAAATTACGAGCTGAAACTTTCGAAGTATTTTCATAGGATAGTGTTAATGATTTCTCATCATCACCTAGCCAACTCAAAAAACTAGTGTCAGACAATTTAACAATCGTGGGTGTTGTTGTTCTAATATATTCATCTGAAGCTGATGGTGGCGATTTTGGAGGGTTATAATAAAAGTATATTGCAACCCCGAGGCTGACAATTCCAAATATGGTGCCAATCGCTCCTACCCAAAGCCCGATGTAACTAGCTTTGCTCGGTGTCGTCCATTTGTCATATTGTTTTTTGGTGACTTTCATTTCCATAACCTTTCGTATGATATGCACCATCAATATTACTGTTCATAAATACAGTGTCAATATTTATTTGTAGAGTTAATCACTACGCATGAAAGCTAACGCCCGGCTAAGGGGTTGACAACGCACCGCCGAACTTAAAAAACACACTTAAACACTGAACTGCAATTTTGCACTAAAGTCGCCACGCGTTGGCAATCCCTCTTGAGCCGTTTGTTAGGCCAACAGATTGACAACGATACTTTCAAAACCAAAGAACGAGCTCGCTTGAAAACTTAAAACCAACTAAGTGATTAATTTATAAAACAAAACCTCAAATCAGCAAAGAAACCAAAAACTCAAATTGAGCGATTTGGAAGAAAAGTGACGAGCGTAGCATGCTCGGCGGACGTTTGGATGCTGAAGGTTATTTTGCCGCTGAATTCACAACGATAAACAGCTCAACGCGATCAAGAAACAACAAATATGTGATGACGATTTATTACTTAACTTAAGCCAGAAAACATGGAATTTACTGTTCAATTTCAACTCGATTTAGCTGATAAAAACTCACCTTGCCTAACGCCCGGCTAAGGGGTTGACAACGCATAGCCGAACTCAAAAAACACACTGTAACCCCTGAATTTCAATTTTGCACTAAAGCCGCCACGCGTTGGCAATCCCTCTTGAGCCGTTTGTTAGGCCAACCGATTGGCAACGACATTTTCAAAACCAAAGAACGAGCTTTTTTGTAAATTTGAAGCAAATTAAACCATTCATTTATAAACCAAAACGCTAAATCAACAAAGAAACAAAAAAACTCAAATTGAGCGGTTTGGAAGAAAAGTGACGAGCGTAGCATGCTCGGCGGACGTTTGGATGCTGAAGGTTATTTTGCCGCTAAACTCACAACGAAAAGCAATCCAACGCGATCAAGAAACAGCAAATATGTGATGATTATTTATTGCTTAAGTTAAGCCACAAAACATAGACTTTACTGCTCAATTTCAACTCGATTTAGCTGATAAAAACTCACCTTGCCTAACGCCCAATTAAGTGGTGAACAACGCACTGACCAAGCCGCTGCATAACACCGTAAACACTTTACCTGACGCATAGTAAAACTGCCACGCGTTGAGAATCCACTTGAATTGTTTGTTATGTGAATTTCACTATGCATTCAAAGTAAACCACCGTAGAAACGAAGGAATTTGAATAAGTTACGTGCAAAAACGATGCTTACCACAACCTAAATTTCACAGCGATCTGAGCCAAAGAGAGCCACTTACGAATCAACAACAAAGAAAGCGCCCTTTCAGCCACAATAAAACCTTTTGCTTCATCAGACTTTCAGAGCTGAACTTCAGCAAGAGAGTCAGTCAAAAAGACATTTCAATTAAAACGATTTGAAACCACCGAAACTCAACACAAACCAGAGCCAAAACTAAATTGAGGCGACCCAAGAACCTTCAAAACGATAAATCTCAGGTTGTTCAAGAATCCATTTCGACCAAGCCAACTTGCCGAAAACACGGAACAAATTCTCAATGAAATCGTAGTTTTGACCTTAAAAACTCATCAAACACATAACGCCGCGTTAAGGGGCAGCCAACGCTACTACCAACTTACCGCATAACACCGTAACCACAAAAACCAACGCATAATAAAAATGCCACGCGTTGGCTGTTCCTCTTGAACGCTTTGTTACAAGCAAATAACACCTTGATTTAATTGATGTTCAACTGTTCAGAACTAGACAAAACCCATGCACTATTATGAGCTTCAAAACCAATTTTCGGATAATAACCTTGCGCTTTCGGCGCTGACAGTAAAACCAATTTACAGCTTGGGCTCAACTCTTCTTTAGTCACTAAGATCAGATATTTACCTATACCATTGGATTGAACGCTTTCATCAACGGCTAAATCAGACAGATAGCAACAATAGTGAAAATCTGTCACTGAGCGAGCCACACCTACAAGTTGATCGTTCAGCCATGCGGTCACAATTAAATTAGAGTTGTCGAGCATACCCTGAATAGTTGACTCATTATCCAAAGGACGACGCTCACCCAATGAAGTTTCCTTCAGTAAACTCACGAATTGTTCAACTGAGATTGGATGGTTTACTTTGTACTCGATTTCCATTTTTCATCCTCTGGGGCTGAATTTGCTTGTAACGCCCGGCTAAGGGGTTGACAACGCACCGCCGAACTTAAAAAACACACCGTAAACACTGAACTTCAATTTTGTACTAAAGCCGCCACGCGTTGACAATCCCTCTTGAGCCGTTTGTTAGGCCAACCAATTGACACCGAGACTTTCAAAACCAAAGAACGAGCTTTTTTGTAAACTTAAAACAAACTAACCCATTCATTTATAAACCAAAATGCCAAATCAGAAAAGAAACAAAAAAACTCAAATTGAGCGATTTGGAAGAAAAGTGACGAGCGTAGCATGCTCGGCGGACGTTTGGATGCTGAAGGTTATTTTGCCGCTAAACTCACAACGAAAAGCAACTCAACGCGATCAAGAAACAACAAATATGTGATGATTATTTATTGCTTAAATTAAGCCACAAAACATGGAATTTACCGTTCAATTCAAACTCGATTTAGCTGATAAAAACTCACCTTGCCTAACGCCCGGCTAAGGGGTTGACAACGCATAGCCGAACTCAAAAAACACACTGTAAACGCTGAACTTCAATTTTGCACCAAAGCCGCCAAGCGTTGGCAATCCCTCTTGAGCCGTTTGTTAGCTGCTGCACTTTAACCGGAGATTGACTACCCAACGGCCTAATTTAAAACACATTATTGTTTTCAAGCGACAAAGTAAAACGGACAACTGAGAAACTAAAACCTAACCCACGAAACGTACTTGGCAAAGAAGAAATAATAGGAAAACTGACGAGCTTCTAAGACTTCAGTTTACAAAGAATTCTTTCGAAGAAGCCAACAACCAAGTGCGCGAAATCCATTTAAGCGCGAAATAGCTTCAAAACCAAAGAAGCCACACCAAAGAAATAAACAAACACACCACTTCCCGTAAACAGACTTCGGTTAGTTCAACCACTTCACGAACAGTGCCACTGGCGAGATACGCGGAAAAGTGCTGACTTTCAGGTGTAAAGCTAGAGCCTCAGACTAAGAAAAATAAGCGCTTAATTTTATGGTTTTTCTTAACCTCAGCTAACGCCCAATTAAGGTGTGAAGCACGCAACCACGACTCTCAATTTGACCATTGTAAACACCGAACTCAACCCAAACCGAAAATGCCAAGCGTGCTGAATCACTCTTAAATTGTTTGTTAGTTCTCTGTGCTCACTGTCATCAAAATTGCTTTTGTTGGTATAGATATATAGGTACTGCTATTATGAAGCTTCAGCTTTGTATTAGCACCAACATTAGTAAAAAGCACATCAACTTGTTTTAACCAACAGCCTTGTATACAGTTTAAGTCAGCTGCGCCTTCTTTAGTTTTTAGCCAAGGGAGTACATTTTTATATTGTGCTTGGTCAATTAGAAGGTCCACACCGATTTGACGTACGCCCATTTTTTCAAACGTTGTACGAGTTACACCTCCCCCAATTTGTCCCACAACTAGTGGCGTAATATACACAAACGCGCAGAGACACATTATTACTACATCTTTACTTACGCGATTGCTAACAATCGGACTCCCTGTCGAATCTAAGATTTGTTCTGTTTGATTCGACTTACTCGATACCACAGAAACCAACACATAGCCAAAAGCAACTAATACTATAGTTCCAATAATTACAATCATGGGATGTTGATTTATGTATGCAGCACTGAAAATTATACCGTTTGCAAACAACCCTCCGGCGACAACTGTAAACCAGTCACTTTTTGGTAACGGAAGTACAATATCACCTTTATATGTACTTAGTTTTAAAATGTAGTTAATTGGTTTAGCTAATAACGACACCCAAAAAACACTAGCTATAAAGAAACCAAACACAGCTACCGAGTAATAAAACCCAAAGACTACAATTGCCCATATAAAGAACAGAGCATCTGTAATTGTAAGTCCTGACGGATAGTGGTTGATGCTGGCACAATAGTAAATAACCAGAATTGCACCAAATATTGCACCAACGACTCCTAAGGTACGTGAATGCTCTTTTATGATGCTAAATAAATTCAAAATAATTGTACGCTGATTTTCCAACTTTCCCCCTGAGAACTAACGCCCTGTTAAGGTGTGAGCAACGCAATACCGAAGCCCCCGCATACCACCTTAAACACAAAACGCAACGCATAGCAAAAATGCCAAGCGTTGCGAATCACTCTTAAACAGATTGTTAGGTTCGTTTACTAGCCGACTCTTTCTGATTGCCATCGACATAGACAATTTTCGATGCAGAACGACCATCTTGAATTGCTTCGTCTCGCAAACGTTGAACTGTCGCATACTTCTTACCAAGATTTCCGACATCGATCAGTAGGAAATAACCTCTCTCTGTATCGTCAGCTTTCTTGTAAATTTCGAGTTGTTTCTCATACCCATGAACCACATTAGGGTTGGTTGAAAGCTTGATTTCTACAACAACCTTGCTATCAAAGCCTTGAGATAGCTTGAAATCCACAGGTCCATTACCAGAGTCAGCTTCTGGCGATAAATCTAAGTTATTAGCTTTGCAGTAGCTGTAAGCTACTGCAAACAACAGACGTTGAGCAGCCTTTTCTTTTCTCGGTTTATTCTCTTCACACCATAGTTCTTTCCAAAGACCTTTATTTTCAACTAAGTCTAAAAATTGATTCAATATTTCTTCAACCAAGGCATCAACATCATCAAGGGTTAACTTTTTATTGGCAAATCTTGAAAGGTCATGAGGATAAGTAGAAGCAACTGACTCTAGTAAGCGTGTCCAAAACATTTCACCATTTTTGTCACTATCAAAGTCATACGGTTCTGGTGCAGCTCGTTTGATCAGTTCCATCACTGATTCAAAGGCTTCTTTGCTTTTTAACGCTGATTCTTTAGCTGTTCTCTTTTGTGCTTTTGTCATTCGAGCCCAAATGCCACCAACTTGATCGTTGAGGCGCTCTCTAAGCTCTTCGTTTTCACGAGCAACACGCCCAATATCACTCCAATCTGCTGCAACTGGTAAATCGCGCACAATATCATTAGGTACCAGTATTAACCCCTCACCGGAGCACGGGTTAACAATGAGATTATGAGTTGCGCCAGCAACTTTAAAATCTTTTGTCGGTAGCTTTAAAGTCGAGTTAATTCTGTGAGTAAATGCAATCAGGTCATCAAGAATTATGTTCGTAGTCATATCACTAATTCGATCAGGACCGATTCCCTCTTCAAATAGCGCTAGCACCATAAACATATCAATATCATCGATGCCCAACGACACTATTTGATACGCTGTATCAAGTGTCGTAGAGACTAAATCTGTACCAAATCCAGAACCTTTAACCGATGCACCATAGCCTAGACATGTATTGCTAATCTCTGAAAACTTAAATAAGCGTGCTGCATTTCTCCAAGGCACATCATTCTTTTCATTCGACTTGCTCAACAGCTTAATGATCATTTAAAATCGGCTCTTGTAAGCATTAGACGCGTTATCATGCATTTCTGCATGCTGACTATCATTAAGTAATAATGGGTCGATGAAAAGTTGAGTGTCGGTGTCTAACATTACATCTACAACACCTAACGAATCTAATGTCGAAGTTGAGATTTTGAATGCACTTGATAGTGTTACTGGGTTCTTAATCTTAGCCATATCGCCTCGTATAATAAATTAAGCTCACTTTTTATATGGGTATTGCAATAAGAAAAACAATGCATAAGGATTAAATATGTGACAAGGCTTAGATATTCCGATAGAACCTAACGCCCAATTAAGTAGCCCGAAACGCCCTGGCTGACTTTCTGCATGACCCCGTAAACACAAAATTCAACGCAAACCAAAAGTGCTAAGCGTTGAGGGTCTGCTTGAATTGTTTGTTATGTTTTACCACAAATGACTGATTTATTTGGCAAAGAACTGCTTTGTTGACCTCATTTCAAGAAGTCAGTCACATGCCAAACCTTACTTGGCCGCCAGATGCACGAAACACCAAGCACGTAAGTCCACTTCCCTGCCCAATGAGGCAAGCCGATAAACGCTCAACAAGCACCCTCTCTTTCCAACCACAGCGCAGAACAATGGCAAATTGCCGAGGCAACTGCCAAGCCGACATGCTACTTGGTAAATACGCTGAAAGCGCCTTAAAGCCAGTGAAACTTAAAACCAGCCACCACGACCTGAAAATGAAGCAACCCACGAATATTGGCATGTTTTACGGGCTGAGAAATTCAAGAATTTAGGCCGACAATGCGGATTTGCTGAAGTAACTCGAACGAATGGCTAAAGGGGCAAAGAACATAGATCGAAGAATCTTTAAGCCACTGAAATACAAGTAAACATAACGCCCGGCTAAGGGGTTGACAACGCACCGCCGGACTCAAAAAACACACTGTAAACACTAAACTTCAATTTTGTACTAAAGCCGCCACGCGTTGGCAATCCCTCTTGAGCCGTTTGTTAGGCCAACCAATTGACACCGACACTTTCACAACCAAAGAACGAGCTTTTTTGTAAACTTGAAACAAACTAACCGATTAATTTATAAACCAAAATGCTAAATCAGCAAAGAAACAAAAAAACTCAAATTGAGCGATTTGGAAGAAAAGTGACGAGCGTAGCATGCTCGGCGGACGTTTGGATGCCGAAGGTTATTTTACCGCTAAATTCACAACGACAAACAACCCAACGCGATCAAGAAACAACAAATATGTGATGACGATTTATTGCTTAAGTTAAGCCACAAAACATGGAATTTACCGTTCAATTTCAACTCGATTTAGCTGATAAAAACTCACTTTGCCTAACGCCCGGCTAAGGGGTTGACAACGCATAGCCGAACTCAAAAAACACACCGTAAACACTGAACTTCAATTTTGTACTAAAGCCGCCACGCGGTGGCAATCCCTCTTGAGCCGTTTGTTAGGCCAACCAATTGACACCGACACTTTCACAACCAAAGAACAAGGCTTTTGTAAATTTTAAAACAACTAACCGATTAATTTATAAACCAAAATGCTAAATCAGCAAAGAAACAAAAAAACTCAAATTGAGCGATTTGGAAGAAAAGTGACGAGCGTAGCATGCTCGGCGGACGTTTGGATGCTGAAGGTTATTTTGCCGCTAAATTCTCAACGAAAAGCAACGCAACACGATCAAGAAACAACAAATATGTGATGACGATTTATTGCTTAAGTCCAGCCTGAGAACATGGAATTTACCGCTCAATTTCCTCGTTTTAGCTGATAAAAACTCACCTTGCCTAACGCCCGGTTAAGGGGCAGCCAACGCCATTACCAAGCTTCCGCATAACACCGTAACCACAAAAACCAACGCATAATAAAAATGCCGCGCGTTGGCTGTCCCTCTTGAACCGTTTGTTATGTTTAAGCTTCAATGACTTACGTTTTTCCAAAACCAAGATTAACTCGGCTTTGATTTACATACAAAAGCCAAAACCCAGAAAACTGAAACGACTCATAGATTTGAAAAACAGAATTAGAATTTCGGCAGTTCAAGCACAAAAACCTGTGATCAAAATACTGATTGAGCCAACCGCCCTAACCTCGCGCTTGCCTGAAAATTGATTGAGGCAATTCTCTGAATTTCCAGCGCCAAAGAATAATTGTCCGGAAAACAGCGCCCGCTGAAGCCAACTTGCCGACAAATGCGTATTTCGGAGCATTCCGAACAGCCATTTCGGTATGACCCGAACACCTATTTCGGTTTAATCCGAACGTACATTCCGCGATTATCCGAACACTTTTAAGCGAACTCCGAAATCAGCGTTCGGAA